>JANOKE010000496.1:0-36365 GCA_031419135.1 Gemmatimonadaceae bacterium | reverse complement strand
CAGGTCGGCCCGATGGGTGCCTGATCTGACGGGTCGGTCTTCCCACCACTGCTCGAACGACGATTCGATCAGGCCGTCGGTCGCATTTTGCTGTGCGGCGGCGCGCGTCGCCAAATGGTTGGCGTACTCGTTTTGCGGATGGCCGGCGTGACCCTTCACCCAGGCCCATTGACATTCGTGTCGGTCAACAGACTCCACGGCGGCCTGCCACAATTCCAGGTTTTCGACCGCACCTTCCTTTCGTCGCCATCCGCGCGCCATCCACCCACGTACCCACGATGTCATTCCGTCAACGATGTACCGCGAATCGGTTGTGAAATGCACCGACAGCGCATTCCCCTTCCGGGAGAGCGCCAGCATGGTATCGATCACCGATCGCAGCGCCATGCGATTGTTCGTGGTGTCCGGTTCCGATGCCCACAAATCGAATCGTTGGATTTCCCCATCGGGACGACGCCACTCCACCAAAGCACCGAGTCCGCCCGGTGTTGCGCCGCTCTTGCCGTTACCCAGACAGGATTCATCGGCATAGACTGCCACAAGGGGATGCCGCGCCGTCATCGCACCGATTCCACGTTATCAAGTTCGTCGATGTACAGCTCGAGTTGGTGCCCGGTGGAGGGATGCCGGGTCATGATGACCTCGCGACCCGCGACGATGCGCAGTCGCTCGGGAATCACCAGATACTCGGTGCCCCGGCGCGTGAACGACAGGCGGGATCCCCTGACAATGGCGCGTTCGAGGCAATCGTATTGCTGGACAGACAGCGGCATTGGGCGGGAGACGGGAGACGGGAGACGGGAGACGGGAGACGGGAGACGGGGAGATCGGTTATCGACCCCACTGGGTGCACACCTGCTCCAACACCTGCGTCGCGCGTTCGATCTGCGAACGCTCCACCCACTCTTCCGACGAGTGTGCACGCGCAATATCGCCCGGTCCAAAACAAAGCGCGGGGATCCCCGCAGCATTGAACAGTGCCGCGTCAGTCCAACACGACAACCCTTCGATGGGCGCGTCATGGCTGTCGGAGCCGGCGGCCGAGACCACGGCGCGCATGAGCGTTGAATCGACGGCGAGATCGCTGGGCGGTTGCGCAAGAACCAGGCGTGACGTCACCTCGAATGCCTCGTGCGAGACCGCCAGCGTGGCACACAACGCCTCAATCTCGGCGATCACAGTGTCGTCGGATTCGCCGGGAATCGTGCGGCGCTCAATGCGCAACGTGCATTGCTCGGCGTAGGTCGACCACCCCGTACCGCCCTCGATCGTTGAGGCGTGCACCGATGGACGGCCCAGCAACGGATGGCGTCGCGCGGACAGCGTGGTGTGCTCGAAGTGATCGAGCGCGGCCAGCAGCAGACCTGCATGACGCACCGCATCAACGCCAATGTCGAAGCGACTGCCATGCGCGGCGTGCCCGTGAAACACCAGTTCCATCCAGACGAATCCTTTATGCGCCGGGCAGACTGCCAGGCGCGTTGGCTCGGTTACGATGGCGCCAGTCGCATGCAGTCCATTGGCCAGCAGGGCGCGCGTGCCAATCGACTCGAATTCTTCATCGCAAACTGCCGCGATGATGATTTCGCTGACCAACGCGCCGTGCGCCGCCGCACGCGCGGCCGCCACACACATCGCGGCGATGCCGGCCTTCATGTCCGACGACCCACGCCCGTACAGCCGATCACCTCGGGAAACCGGTTCGAACGGCGGATGGTTCATGCCGTCGGTCCCCACGACATCCAGATGACCGTTGAGCACCAGGGGTGTGCGACCGATCGGCCCGATCCGCGCAAGCACGTTCGGGCGACCCGGCGCGACGTCAGTGACTGAGACGGCAAATCCCCAGCCGCTCAAGACCGTGGCTAGAAACTGCGCACACGCACGTTCTCCTGGCGCTCCGCCAACCAATCGCGGATTGCGCGAATCGATCGCCACGAGCGCTTCGGTCAGGGCGATCGCGTCGAGGGGGAAACGCGAAGACATGGTATTCTGCAGAACAGTAATCTGCCGCTACGGCTGAAGAGAGGCGGCAGGCCCAACAACCGCCCCGACGTCTTCGATCTGCCAAGGCAATACCGTTGCCAATTTGGCGACGGCACGCGAAACCTCGCTCACCCTTTCGTCCGGCGCGAATACGATCACACAGCCGCCTCCCGACGCGCCGAGCGCTTTCATGCCGCTCGCTCCAGCCGCGAACACCGCCGTGTGAATCGCGTCAATGCGTGGCGTCGTGATCGACGCATGCAGGGATCGTTGGTGCACCCAATGCTCATTCACCAAACGCCCCACCTCGTCGATGCTGCCCAGCAGCAACGCATCGCGCATGAGTCGGGCGAGCTGCGCCATGCGATCCAGCGCGCTGACGACGCGCGGCGTGCGTGCCCGATAGGCGTCGAGGACGGCGGAGATGGTTGTCGCTGAGATGCGCGATTCGCCCGTATACGCGAGCACGCACTGGTGTTCGAGGGCCGTCCGCGTCGGAAGGGAGAGTGTCAGTCGTTCGACTTCTGTGTCAGCGGTGAAGTGGAGCGCGAGGGCGCCACCGAATGCCGCCGCGTAGTGATCTTGTCGGCCGCCGGCGATGCCTAGCTCGTCGACCTCCACCGCGCGACTCCATTCGGCGAGCCCCGCTGCCTCGACCGTTTCCCGTTGCCATTCGTGAAGCGCAGCGGACAGCGCTACGCCCGCCGCAGAAGAGCCGCCCAGTCCGGCACCAATGGGAAAGTCGCTGTGGATGCGGATGTGCAGATGGCTCGCGCCGGCGCGCCGCACTGCGGCGCCAACCAGTCGATCGGTTGGCGGGACATCGACACTGCTGGGCGTGAGGTGCACGGTCGCGCGACGATTGATGGCGACATTACAAACACAGCCGCCTCGCTCTTCAGGGAAGGGTGGAACATCTGTCCACCCTCCGCCGAAGTCGAGGCGGGTTGGTGCCGACGCAACGAGCGTTCGGCCAATATCGTTCATTAACGAACTACTTTCTCTTGGTAGCCTTCTTGGCTGGCACCTTGGCGGCGTGCTTGGTAGGCGCTTTGGCTGGCGCTTTTGCTGGCGCCTTTGCCCCGGACTTTGCAACGGGCTTTGCGGGAGCCTTGCCCGGAGCCTTCGCGGGCACCTTCGCAGGGGCTTTTGTCGCCGTTTTCGCGGGCGGTGCTGGTGCCTTCGGGGGGGACTTCGTTGCGGGTTTCGTTGGCGCCGGCGCCTTGCTGGCCGGTTTGGCAACCGTTGCCGACGGCGCTCGTTCGGGCGCCTTCGCTGCGGGTGTCTTGCTGACTGCGGCCAATTTCACCACTGCGCTTTCCGGGGCGTTTTCGACAGCCTTTTCCGCTGGTTTTTCGATTGGCTTCACCGTGGGCTTCATCACCAGCTGCATGCCTTTGTCAGATGGACGCTGGGGCTCGAGACGCATTGCCGCACGTGCTTCGAGCGCCGCTTCCGCTGCTGCGGCTGGTGCGGTAACCGCCTTGGGCAACTGCCCCAGCGGAACGGGCTTTGGCGGGGCGGGCTTGGGCTCAGGTTTAGGCAAAGACCCGTGCTTGGCGATATACGCCGCTTCAGCCTGTTGGATGAGAACGTCGCCCTCCGCCTGTCCCATCTGGCCGCGACGCACCATGTAGTGAATCAGATCGCGCGAGCTTTCAATGGCGAAGTTGCTGAAGCCAGCCGCTGCACCGATGACTTCGCGCATCACGCCGGCCATCTTGCTCCCAGCTTCAAGACTGATCTCGTGCGCACGCGCAGCCATTTCGGCGGCCGTGTCGCGAGCATCGGCCGCTCGATGCCCGGGACCGCGTCGCGGAGCCGGACCGGCGACAGGGGCGTCGGCTTCAGTTGTGATCTCTTCGTCAGCCTGCAGCTTCTCGGACTCGGACATGGGTCGAACGTACTCCTTCCGCCATACATGAGGGGGTGGGGCAAGTCGACCGTTCGCGACAACTGCGCGTCAGAATTCGGATGCACCCTGGAACGGGGGTAACTATATGATTTTCAGGCATCTATGCAACCCGTAGGGACGAGGAATATGATGTCTGCTCAATATAGTACGGCTTTCGCGAAAGGAGCTGCAAGCGGATATCTGGAGCGTTTTCCTCGACAAGATCGTAAACGATAGCGGCATAAACAGACTATCATAAGAACAGTATGAAGACACTACCGTTAGATGGTATTCGTGTTCTCGATCTTTCCCGCGTGCTCGCGGGACCACTGTGCACGATGATGCTGGGTGACTTCGGCGCCCGCGTTATCAAGGTTGAGCGACCTGAAAGCGGCGACGACACGCGTGGATGGGGTCCACCGTTCGCTGACGACGGTCAGTCGGCGTACTTCAGGAGTGCCAACCGCAACAAGCTTTCCATCGCGCTCGACCTGCGTGATCGAAAAGACAATGACGTTGCGAGATCACTGCTCAATGGCGCCGATGTGGTGATCGACAACTTCCTGCCAGGTGCACTGTCAAGTTACGGGCTTGATAAGGGCGCCGAACTGGCGTTAAATGGGCGCCTGATTTGGTGCACCATCTCAGGATTTGGACAAGAAAGCGATCGCCCAGGCTACGACTTCGTGGTTCAGGCCGAGTCTGGTTGGATGGCCATTACTGGTCCCGAGGAAGGCCCGCCGTCGAAGACAGGAGTGGCCTTGGCGGACGTGATCGCTGGCAAGGATGCCGCCGTCGCGATCCTCGCCGCATTGGTCGGCCGTGATGCTGGCCGAATCGTCGAGCGACAGCTCGAGATCTCACTCATTCACAGTGCCACGGCGGCGCTCATGAACGTGGCGCAGAATTCGTTGGTGACCGGTGCGGACGCCAGGCGTTGGGGGAATGCGCACGCGAATCTGGTGCCGTATCAATTATTTGCGACCGCCGATCGGCCATTGGTGATCGCCGTAGGAACCGACGCGCAGTGGATCTCGGCCGCCGGCGCGATCGGCCTCGAAGACTTGGCAAGCGAGCCGGCACTTCTCACGAATGCCGGTCGTGTGGCGCAACGCGAGCGCGTGTCACGTGTGATGGGCGATAGATTGCGATCTCGGATTGCAACGTACTGGATCGAGCGGCTGGGAAGGGTGGGTGTGCCATGCGGTTTGGTTCGTTCGGTTCGGGAGGCCATCGCCGACCTCCCATCGTCTTCGGTAACGGGAATCGCGCCCGTCGGCGGCGGTCGAATCGGTCGTGCTCCGCCAACGCTCGATCAGCATGGCGATGTGATCCGACAACACCACTGGAGTTCCTTCGACATCGTTCCGATACTCAACCCTCCTAACTCGTGACTTTCTTCAGTCTCTTGCGTCTGACAGGTAGAAGTTCAGCAGGACGTCCAATTCCGAATCTGTTGGTGCAGGGGTGTCGAGCGGCTCCGTCTGGCGTTATCCTAGCGCTGTGAAAATGACGGAAAACACAGACGCCCAGCTTCTTGAGGTCGATTCGGACCAGGATGTCATCTCCCGTGTTACTGCGGGGGATCGCGACGCATTCGCGATGCTGATCGGTCGATACAGCGATCCGCTGTACCGACATGCACTCGGCATGACCGGAAGTCCCGATGTGGCCGAGGACATTCTCCAAACGTCGTTCATCAAGGCCTATCACCATCTTGGTGAGGTGCGAGGACGATTCGACGCTTGGCTGTTCCGGATCGTGGCAAACGGGTGCAAGGATTGGCTGAAGAACATTCGGCGCACGCACCTGAGTTACGATGAGGACGATCAAGCCTCCGGCTTCGCGACGCCCGATGAGGACCTTGACCGCACCGAACTGCGGCAGGATCTCGATGAAGCGCTTGCGCAGTTGGCACCATCGCTTCGCGAAGCCTTCATCATGAAACATGTGGAAGGACGATCGTACGAGGAGATGGCGGACCTTTTGGGGACCACCGTTGGGGCGCTGAAGATGCGCGTGCATAGGGCACGCGAGGCTCTTCAGGCGCTTCTTGAGGAGAGATACGCCTGATGCTGAACAATCTCGAACACGACGACCGGAACGATCTCGGTCACAACTCGCCGATCCGCAGCGGCTCCAGCGATCGACCAATCGCCGACCGACCGCTCACCGATCGTGAAGTGCCGCTTCCGGGCATGGCAGCGGCAGACGATCCATCGTCGGTTGCCATTCATCAGTGGCTCGATGGTGAATTGCTCGAGGCCGACGCGCGCCGCGTCGATTCCAAGCAGGTCGACATGTGGCTTCAGGTGGCGGGCGAGACTGATCGCCGTCGTCGCATGGTGACGCCGTCGCACCTGGCGGCCAACATCATGAATGCCCTGCCGGAAAAGCAGGTGGCGACCACGGTCGCTGCCGCTACCGCCGCCGCCACGACTTCGACCGTCGGCATGTCGATGACGACCGTGTTGTTGATCGGCGCTGCGATGTTGGCGTTGGGCATCGTGGTGGGGAAGACACTGTAGGGAGTCGGAAGCACGTTCCAACGTCGTACTCAGTAGTGCACCGCTCTTCCCAGAGCTGCCAGCGCTGCTTCCTTCACGGTTTCACTCAGCGTCGGATGTGAGTGTACCGTGATGCCGATGTCTTCGGCGCTGCCGCGATACTCCATGGCCAGCACCACCTCGGCCATCAGATCCGACACATTCGGGCCGATCATGTGCGCGCCCAGAATTTCGTCGGTGTCGTTGTCCACCACGAACTTCACGAAGCCCTGCGTCTCGCCCATGGTGCGGGCGCGACCGTTGGCGCTAAATGGAAACTTGCCCGTGCGATAGGCGCGACCACTCGCTTGCACTTCCTGCTCGGTCAGACCCACGGTGGCAATCTCTGGCCACGTGTACACGATGCCGGGCATGGTGCGGTGGTGCATGTGCACCGGTTTCCCGGATATTACTTCGGCCGCTACCACTCCCTCCTCCTCGGCCTTGTGCGCCAGCAGCTTGCCGCCGCACACATCGCCAATGGCGTACACGTCAGGAAGATTGGTGCGCTGTTGACTGTCCACCGCAATTTCGCCGCGGGCTCCCAGCGTGAGGCCGAGCGCCGCCGCGTCGACGCCGTGCATGAGCGGTTTGCGGCCTACCGAGACCAGCACGTAGTCACCGTGAATTGACGACGTTGCTCCATCGCGCTCGACGTGAATGGTCACGCCATCGTTGCGCACATCGGCGCCGGTGACCTTGGTGCCCGCGTGAATCTGGAGGCCCTGCTTGCGGAAAATCCTGTCGGCTTCGCGCACCAGGTCGTCGTCGTTGCCGGGAAGAATGGTGGGTGCGTACTCGACCACGGTGACCTTGGCACCCAGCCGACGCCACACCGACCCCAATTCGAGGCCGATGACCCCGCCGCCCACGACAATCAGGTGCTTGGGCACTTCGGGAATCGACAGCGCGCCCACATTCGACAGTATCCGCTGTTCGTCGAATTTGAGGAAGGGTAGCTCCACCGGTATCGAGCCTGTCGCGATGATCACCGAGCGGCCCTGCCATGACGTCACACTGCCGTCGGCCGCGCGCACCTCAACGACATTGTCAGCCTTGAGTGTGCCGAAGCCCCTGGCCCAGGTGATTTTGTTCTTGCGAAACAGGAACTCGACACCCTTGGCGTTTTGCGCCACGACGTCAGACTTGCGCGCCATCATGGCCGACAAGTCGATGGACACACCGTCCACCTTAATGCCGTGTTCTGCGGCATGCAGCCGCAGCCACTCGAAGTGCTCGGAGCTTTGCAGCAGCGCTTTGGACGGAATGCAGCCCACATTGACACACGTGCCGCCCAGCGTCGCGTCAACTTCGACGCAGGTGACGGAGAGCCCCAGTTGCGCGGCGCGAATACTCGCGACGTAACCGCCAGGGCCACCGCCAAGGACCAGAAGATCGGGCATTACTGAGTATGAAGTAGGAAGTCGGCAGTCGGAAGTACGTCGTACAGAGTACCAAGTACTCTTTTCAGTACCAAGTACCTTTTCAGTACCAAGTACTCTTTTCAGTACCAAGTACTCTTTTCAGTACCAAGTACTCAGTTGCGCGTACTGCCGACTTCCTACTTCCTACTTCCTACTTCCTACTCTTCCCGCCTCCACCATCCCGCTGTCGAGAATGTGGCCTTCGTCGTCGCGACGAAACCAATGACCCACCAGTCGATCGCCGCGAACACGCGCGTCCACCAGCAGATGGGCCAAGCGACCCGACACCGGATCGCGCGCTTCGTCCACCAGTGCGACAAAGGCGCGAGCGGCACCGTCCAGCAGTCGCGTAGGCGCGGCCTCGTGGGTGCCGATGCTCACCTGCGGTCCGCTGGTGAGCGAAAGCGCGCGAGGTGGTTGCTGCAGGGTGAAGGGCACAGCACGGCCGCCCTGGTCGGACACTAGGGCGCCTTCCCAGCATCCTGTTATTGATAGCGCTTCCACTGGAAATCCTCTGGCGTGTTGGCGACACCGCGTGCATCGCTCGTGCAGAATAGACACGCGGAGTCGGCAAAACGTTTGTCGTGAGCGCGAGTGTGACCGCTGCGTGACAATTGCCTGCTGAACCGGCACGCGCTGGCCAGTAGGCAACGCGCTCCCCGTGAGTAGCTTGCACCCAGTAAGGCGACCGTTACCTCAGCCCACGCTGCGGCGTCAACAGCCGAAAGGCACCGTCTGTGCAGGTGCCATACAAATAGTTAATGACATCGCTGGCCGCGCCAATCTTCGCATTGAAACGCGTGCTGGTGACACCCGACGTCCCGAGCGGCCTGCCGCGAGGGGCGTCGTGGTTTACGGACCTACGTCCGCCGTCAACGGGCACGTCTCCCGTCTCCCGTCTCCCGTCTTAAAAGACCAACATCGCTGCCGGATCTTCCATCAGTTCCTTCACCCGCACCAGAAACAACACCGCCTGCTGTCCATCAATAATGCGGTGATCGTAGGACAACGCGATGTACATCATGGGCCGAATCACCACCTGCCCGTTCATCGCCACGGGGCGATCCTGGATCTTGTGCAGCCCCAGAATGCCGGCCTGTGGATAGTTGATGATCGGCGTCGACACCAATGACCCGAATACACCGCCGTTGGTGATCGTGAACGTACCGCCGGTGAGATCGTCCATCGAGAGCTTGCCATCGCGCGCACGCTTGGCCACTGCGCCAATGTCCTTGCCAAGGTCAATGACGCTCTTCGCATCGGCATCCTTCACGTTCGGTACCACCAGTCCGCCATCACTGGCCACGGCGATACCCATGTTCACGTAGTGCTTGTAGACAATCGCATCGCCGTCGATGTGCGCGTTCACCACGGGATACGCCTTGAGCGCCAGGCACGCGGCCTTCGCAAAGAACGGCATGAACGACAGCTTCACGCCCTGCTCCTTTTCCACGCGCTCTTTCAGCCGCTCGCGCAACGTCGAGATCGCACTCATGTCGATCTCGTTGAACGTGGTCAGATGCGCCGTGGCCTGCTGCGATTGCAGTAGATTTTCGGCGATGCGACGACGACGCGTGGTCATCTTCTCGCGGTGCTCGCGAACTGCGGTAACCGCGACTGCGGTTGGGGGTACTTCAACTGCGGTAACCGCGACTGCGGTTGGGGGTACTTCAACTGCGGTTGGGGGTACTTCAACTGCGGTAACCGCGACTGCGGTTGGGGGTACTTCAACTGCAGCTTGCCGTGCCCGCAGTGACACATCGGGCTTGGAGATGACCCCGCCACGACCGGTACCAGTTACCTCGGCGAGATTCACTCCGCTTTCCGTGGCCAGACGAATGGCGGCGGGTGAGACTTTCTGGACCGGCGGAATTGTTGGCTCGGGGGCCGCGACAGAAGCCACCGCCGTGGCCGCGGCCGCAGCGGTTTCGCCCAGATTCTCGCCGACCGTCACTACGTCGCCCTCCTGTTTGAGACGACGAACCAGCAACCCCGCTTCAATCGCCGGCACCTCGACGGTGATCTTGTCGGTCTCCAACTCCACGAGGGTATCGCCGGCAGCAAAGGCGTCACCCTCCTTCTTGAGCCAGCGGGAAACCGTCGCCTCGACGATGGACTCGCCGAGGGGGGGAACTTTGATGGGCGACATGGGGCGGTGCGGTCGTGATGGGTCGATGTCGACGAGCGAACATCCAATATAGATCGGGACCGCTTTCCACGGTCGGCGCCGACCTTCGACGACCATGCACTCCCGTTTGGGGTCGGGGAGAGGGAAATTCCCTGTGGCCGCCCGGCTCGCCTGTTTCGCGTACACCTGTCACTTCAGGGTCATGCACTCTCGTCCGCTTTACTGCCTTATTGCTGGCCTCACGATCTCGCTGGCCATGCGCCCGGCCACCGTGACCGGCCAGGAGCTGGCAGAGAAGGAGTTCCCCAAAGCAAACGCCACGCTCAAGGACGGTATCAAGTCCGTTCGCTCCATTCGCGAGCAGCGCGACGGACGTGTATTGGTTGCCGGGGGCGGTGACCAGCCGTTGCTGCTGGTCGACTTCGCCTCGGGAAAGACTGAACTACGTATCAAGACCGGAGCAGAGGAGGACCAAGTCCGATCGCTGGGGCCACTTTGGGTATGGCCAGGTGATTCGACCGCATCCTTCGATGCCGGTAAGGCTCGCCTGATGCTATTCGGGCCCGATGGCGCGGTTGCACGCACAATGGGTGTGGGCTCGGCACTGTCTGGAGTTCCGCCAACTGGTGCGCCCGCAGGAGGCCGAGGATCGCGTATCCCGTCGATGCGGTATCTGGTGGGCACGGAGACTGCCATTGGCGTGGGTTTCCCCGCGCGGCCTGCCTCGCCGCCCAATCCCGCCTTGGCACCACCGCGGGTGCCGTATCCGGTTGTTCGCTATTCCCTGAAAACGCTGCGCTTTGACACCATTGTGCAGCTCATGCCTGCCCAAGCGCCGCGCCCACCGTTGTCCCCTGCCAGCTCGAACGCAGGGACCTTGGTTGTGTACATCGGCAGCGCGCCGGTGCAGTCGGTGGATGTCTGGGCGGCGTACCCGGATGGCTCGGTCGCGGTCGTGCGCGCCGCGACCTATCGCATCGAATGGTTTTCGCCCGACGGGTCCCGTTCTTCTACCGAGCCCGTCCCGTTCACTCCGATTTCCGTAACGTCGGGCGATCGCAAGCGGGTAGTGGAGGAGTTCAAGCGCACCGCCGACGCAGCGTTGCAGTCCAACCCGATGCGAACGGCGATTCTCGCCATCAACTACGACGAACCCGCAAGCTGGCCCGCCTCGCACCCGCCGTTTCGCAGTGACATCGCGCCCCTGATCGACACGCATGACCGTCTCTGGCTGGGCACACGCTGCAGCAAGGACGAGCAGGGCCTGTGTTATGACGTGATCGATCGCCGCGGTGCGCGCGTGGATCGCTACAAGCTGCCGCCCCGAACGGTGATTGTCGGTTTTGGCAAGGATGCCGTCTACAGCTTCGTCGATGCAAAGGACGTTTTGCAGCGCCATACGTTGACGGATTCACCGTGAGCGCCACCATGCGAGCACTCACCATCGACGCGCACGGTGCACTCGACCAATTGCGCGTGCGCGTCGACATGCCCATTCCGGCGCTGGCACGACCGGATGATGTGCGTGTGCGCATTCACGCCGCGGCACTTAATCGGTTGGATCTCTGGGTCGTTGGCGGAATTCCTGGTGTGAAAATCCATCCTGGATGGGTGCTGGGGTCGGACGGTGCGGGTGTCGTGGAGTCGATAGGGAGCGCCGTTCGAGAACTCGCGGTGGGCGACCGGGTCATACTCAATCCGGGAGTCGTTGACCGGTCGTGTCGCTGCGAGTACTGCCGCGTGGGTGATCAGCCGCTGTGTCTCACGTATGGCATACTTGGCGAGCATCGACCGGGAACGATGGCGGAATTCGTTGTGGTTCCGGCCGCGAACCTGCGCACGATTCCCGAATCGATCTCGTTCGAGTTGGCGGCGGCCTTTCCGCTGGCCACGCTGACCGCCTGGCGCATGATTGTCACGCGCGCGCGCGTTCAACCGGGTGATCAGGTGCTCATCTGGGGCATCGGCGGCGGCGTGGCGTTGGCCGCGCTCCAAATCGCGAAGCACATTGGCGCCACCGTGTGGGTGACCTCGGGCAGCCCGGCAAAGCTGGAGCGAGCGCAGGCGCTTGGCGCCGATCACCTGCTCGATCACCGAACGTCCGACCTGGGACGCGAAATCCGAACCCGCACCAACAAGCGCGGAGTCGACGTAGTGATCGACAGCGTTGGTGAGGCAACCTGGGCGCAGTCGCTGTTCGCGCTGGGGAAGCGCGGACGTCTGGTGACGTGCGGCGGTACCTCCGGACCACACGTGCAGGTAGACGTACGACGGATGTTCTGGAATCAATGGACGTTGATGGGGTCCACCATGGGCAGTGATGCGGAATTCGACGCGATGACGGAACTGTTCCGGCACGGTGCGTTGCAGCCCCCGGTTGATTCGGTCTGGTTGCTCGAGGAAGGACAGGCAGCATTCCACCGTCTGGCATCCGGCGCTCAGTTCGGCAAAGTCGTGGTCCAGTTGTGAGCGCGTCGTGAGCGACACGGCGCGTTTCACGAACAAGGAAGAGCGGGTGCTCCGCGAATCGGCCATCGGAGGCCAGTTGCCGATGTGCCCGCAGTGCGCTGTTCGCATGACGCATCGCGAGATTGGCGGGGGATCGTTTGGCTTGGGGTATCACCGTCAGCGCGAATGGCTGCTGTGTCCGTCGTGCAAGCGAAGTGTGATGTACGACCGGAAGAGAGGAACGAGACTCTAAGGTCGGGAATCGGTGCTCTGAGGGGCGGCGCGCGACCAACCCCGTACCAACCCTTCACCCATCCCGCTAGTTTTCGCCGGTCACACCTTACCCATGTGCGTCCATGTTCGACGCCCCTCAGCCCACGCTGCCCGCAGTGCTCCAGAATTCTCAGGTTGACTCGCTCCTTCTCGCGCAGCAGGCGGCGGCACCAAGTGCGGCGACCGACACCACCGTCGTCTCCACGTTCACGGAACGCCTTGAGCAGAGCTTCGCCATGCTCGGCGAGTTCGTGCCCGCGCTCTTCGGCGCGCTCATCATACTCCTCGGTGGCTATCTGCTGGCCAGGGTGATCGAGAAGCGCTCGCAACGGTTGCTGCGTCGGCTGCGCTTCAATCATTTGCTCGAACGCGGTGGCGTGATGCAAGCGGTCGAACGCTCCGGTTCACATTTGGATCCGGCAAAGGTTATTGCCAACGTTCTCTTCTGGTTTGTGATGTTTGCGGTGCTGCTGGTCGCCGCCAGCGCACTCGGGCTGGAGTCACTGGCGAATGTATTTTCCGAACTGGTGAGCTACATCCCCAGCGTGATCGCGGCGATTGTCATCATCATTCTCGGCATCGTATTGGGTGGATTCGTTGGTGGACTGATTATGGCATCGGCCGGTGGATTGCACGGCGGACCGTGGTTGGCCCGCACCGGTCGTGCCGGTGTCATTGTGCTGGCGGTCTTCATGGCGCTGCAGGAACTTGGAATCGCCACCGACATTGTGACCACGGCATTCGCTATTCTGTTCGGCGCGGTGGCGCTGGCACTGGCGCTGGCGTTCGGCCTGGGCAATCGCGAACTCGCGGCGGAAGTCACGCGGGAATGGTACGTGCGGTATCGCGCCGAGCGAATGGCGATCGATGCCGAGGCGGCCGCCGAGGAAGCCGAGGAGTTAGCCGAAGAGGCGTCTCACGACGCGTCGGAGGCGGCCTCGGAGGCGGCCGCCGCCGCCGGTGATGCACGCGCGGCGCGTTCTCGACTGGAGCCGACAGCGGAGTCGGTGCACGGATGACTTTTGTCGGGCGAATCGGGATGGTGGCCCTGCTGCTTGCGTCACTGCCGTCGTTTGCGCTGGCGCAATCGCCACGGCGAGCCATGACGAAAGCCCAGGGGGATTCGGCGCGGGAGGATTCCGCCGCCAAAGCCTTTCTCGAGGCCGATGCACAATTCTTCGAGCGACGACTGGCCTCGCAGCGCGCACGATATCTCAAGGGCGCAGCGTGGGCCGAACTCGGCGATCGATGCAATCCGGGTGCCTTGCGCATATTCCCCAGAGACACGTTGGTGGCGCAGCGCGATTCGCTGCAGCGACTCGTCGAGCACATGGAGCAGACGATCATCGGACGCGGTGTTGGTTCGCCGCTTGACACGCCGGCGGCGCGCGCGTTGCTGCGAACGATCGTGGGCTGGGAGGCCGGCATCGATCGACCGCTGTGGGATGTAGACGACGCGGTATCGCGCGAGGCCGTGGCCACCGGGCTCACCGGCGACGTGCCCGACCCGCGGAGTACTGGCTGTCTTGCATCGCCGCTTGCCACCGACACGGTGACGTTTGTGATTCCCGGTTTCGCCACCATGGATTTTCCGAAGGCGCCGAAACCGAGGGTGAAGGCGTACTTCGGTGCGAACGGTCGGCAACGTGCGCGCGACGAGTTCTTCGCGGTTCGTGGCCAGCAGGATCCACAGGCGGAATTGTCGTACATCATTGTCGCACCGATGGTGATCTGGCGCGGGTGGGCGTTGGTGGGGGTGGACCGTCCACGCGAAAGAGGCGGTATCGAGATCGGCCGACGGAGCAACGGCGGTGCGGTCTATCTGATGCGCCGCGCCGCGACCGAGTGGCGCCTGCTGACAGTGGTTCGCAGCTGGGGTTCCTGACGGTTCGGCTTGAAAATGGTAAGTTGTTGGCATTCAGGCGTTTACGTGCGCACTGATCCGTTGATTTTAGCGGCGCAACCGACTAGATTAGAAAGGTTGTAGCCCCCCGCCAACACGATCCAGGTCGGACACTTTTCCCGCCGCGCCATGACCGCACCGAACGCCCGCGAACGCATCCTCCCGCGCCTCATTGATGAAGAGGTGAAGGAGTCGTTCCTCAACTACTCGATGAGTGTCATCGTTTCGCGGGCGCTGCCGGATGTGCGTGATGGATTGAAGCCCGTGCATCGACGCGTGCTGTTCGCGATGAACGAACTCGGATTGGTTCCGGGCCGTCCGTACAAGAAGTGCGCCACGGTGGTGGGTGATGTGCTGGGCAAGTACCATCCGCACGGGGACAGCAGCGTTTATGACGCGCTGGTACGCATGGTTCAGAATTTCTCGCTGCGCTATCCCCTGGTGGACGGTCAGGGAAACTTCGGTTCCATCGAAGGGGACAACGCAGCCGCCTATCGGTACACGGAGTCGCGTCTGATGCGCATCGCCGTGGAAATGCTCACCGACATTGACAAGAATACCGTTGATTTTGCCCCCAACTTCGACGACCGGCTCGAAGAACCGCGTGTGATGCCGTCGGGTTTTCCGAATTTGCTGGCGAACGGATCGTCGGGAATCGCGGTGGGCATGGCCACGAATATTCCGCCGCACAACCTGCGCGAGGTGATTGCGGCGGTGGTGGCGCTCGTTGATGAGCCGGAACTCGACGGGGCCGCCCTGCGCAAGCTGGTGAAGGGGCCGGACTTTCCGACGGGCGGCTACATCTACGGTCGCGCCGGCATTGCCGACTATCAGGATACCGGTCGCGGACGCATCGTCATGCGGGCACGCGCCGTGATTGAAGAAAAGGAGTCGAGCGGGAAATCGCAGATTGTCGTGACCGAGGTGCCCTATCAGTCGAATCCGGGCAAGCTGGTGCTGGATATTGCCGAACTGGTGAAGGAGCAGAAGCTCACCGGCATCAGCGCGCTGCGCAACGAATCCGACCGCGACGGTATTCGAATCGTGATCGAGTTGAAGCGCGATGCGATTCCGCGGGTCGTGCTGAACCAGCTGTACAAGCATACGTCGATGCAGAGCACGTTCGGCGTAATCATGCTGGCTCTGGTGCCCGATGTAAACACGCGTCAGTTGGTGCCGAAGGTGCTGACGCTCAAACAGTGCCTCGAGCACTACATTACCCACCGCCACGAAGTCATCGTGCGTCGGACGCAATTCGACCTCGACAAGGCGCTCGAACGCGAGCACATTCTCGAAGGGCTCAAGATCGCGGTCGACAACATCGACGACGTGATCCGGCTCATCCGCGCCGCCGACGATACACCAACCGCCAGCGCGCAATTGCAGGCGCGTTTTGGACTCAGTGAGCGTCAGGCCGAAGCCATCCTGAACATGCGCCTCGCCAAGCTCACCGGACTGGAGCGCGAGAAGCTGGAGGAAGAGCTGACGGAGGTCCGTGCGTTCATCATCGATATGCGCGGCATTCTGGAGTCCAGGTCGCGCCGCATGAGCATTCTGAAGGGCGAGCTGCTCGCGCTGTCCGAGACGTTTGGCGACGACCGTCGCACGGAGATCGTCAGCGATGACGGCGAGTTCTCCATTGAGGACTTGATTGCGGATGAAGAGATGGTAGTGACCATCTCGCACAGCGGCTACATCAAGCGGACGCCGGTGACACTGTACAAGCGGCAAGGGCGAGGAGGCCGCGGCAAGTCGGGTGCGGACCTCAAGGAAAACGATTTCATTGAGCGGTTTTACGTGGCCAGTACGCACACGTACATGCTGATCTTCACCGATGACGGTCGGTGCTTCTGGCTCAAGGTGCATGAGCTGCCGCAGGCCGGTCGCGCCACGCGCGGCAAGCCCATTGTCAATCTCATCAACGTCACGCCGGACACCCGCATTCGCGCGATCGTCGTCACGCGCGAGTTCTCGGACACCGAATTCCTGCTGTTCTGCACCCGGAACGGCACGGTCAAGAAGTCGGCGCTGTCGCAGTACTCCAATCCGCGCGCGGCGGGGATCAAGGCGATCAAGATTGAAGAGGGCGACGAACTGGTTGACGTGCAGATGACGGCGGGCAACAACGACGTGGTGCTCGCGACGGGACATGGACTGTCACTGCGCTTTCACGAGAGTGATGTACGCGAGATGGGACGCGATACCACCGGCGTGAAGGGCATCGCATTGCGTCCGGCCGATCGGGTCGTCGGTATGGTGGTGATCAAGCGCGAGGCCACGTTGCTGGTGGTCACGGAGAAGGGACTCGGCAAGTGCTCTGAAGTGAGCGAATACCGGGTTCAGAAGCGCGGCGGGAAGGGCATTCTGACGCTGAATCGCACGGCAAAAACCGGCGATGTCGTGGCGCTGATGGAAGTGGTTCCCGAAGACGAGCTGATGTTGATGACGCGGCAGGGGATCGCTATTCGCAGCAAGGTTTCGGAGATCCGCGTCACCGGACGCGCCGCGCAAGGTGTGAAGCTGGTCGCACTGGACGACCATGACGTGGTTTCGGCGGTGGCACGCGTCATTCCTGATGACAAAGATGACGGCATGGAGGGCGGTGAGATCGACGGGGGCGATCTGGGGGACATGGCGGAGGGCGAGTGACACGGCGGCGTGGCGCCCGTTCGGCCCGGTGAAAACGCTGGTCCCTCCTCAGTCGTCAAGGTATACTGAACGGCTGTACCGCCTGCTCCCCGTCTTTCTCCGGTTTCCATGACTGCCCACGCCCCCGACGCCGTGATCGCCCGGCCGCATGTCACGACCGGCGCTTCGGGCCTGCATGGTTAGCGCGCGTATTCTCGTTGCCGACGACGATCTGGCCGTTCTCGAGTCGGTTACCTGGCTGCTCAAGGAGAGTGGCTACGATGTTGTGCCGGCCAACGGCGGCGAGCAGTGCCTCGAGGCGTTGGAGCAGCGATCGCCCGATCTGCTGTTGTTGGACATCCTCATGCCGGACACCGATGGGTATACGGTGCTGGAGCGCATCAAGAGCGAGGAGCGCTGGCGCGATCTGCCGGTATTGATGCTTTCGGCACAGCCGCCAGAGGAGGCGTCGGTGCGTTCGTTGGGGCTTGGCGCCTCGGACTTCATTCGCAAGCCGTATCGCCCGAAGGAGCTGCTGGCGCGCGTTCAGGTCCAACTGCGCAATGGGGCCGTGCTTCGCGCAACCCGCTCCGCGTTGGTCCGCACCGAAGAAGCGCTGATTCGCGCGCAACAGGATGCCGACAGCCGACGCCAGTTGGTGGATATTCTCCACGAGGTCACTGGGGATCTGTCGGTGTCGGAGCTGTTTCATCTGTTGGTGCGCCGCGCCGCGCGGGCCATGGACGTGTCACACTGTTCGGTCGTACTGGCGCGACCCGGAGAGATGTCGGCCGTAGTGGTCGCGGCGTACGAGAATCCGCAGTTGCACCAGATGGTGATTCAGCTCGACCGGTATCCCGAACTGCGCGCCGCGCTCGACAGCGGGCAGCCGGTTCTGGTCGAAGATCTTGACACGCATCCCCTGTACGAAGGGGTGCGTCAGGTGTGGGGCATCGAGGGGATTGAAATTGCCATCCGCTCGGTTATCGCACTGCCATTCTCCATTGAACGGGGACAGTACGGTGTGTTCCTTGTGCGCCGCACGCGCGATCAGGAACGGTTCGGTCCCGCCGATCTGGAATTCGCGCAAGCGGTGATTACGGCAGCGGTCGCGGTGATTCAGCGAGCCCAGATGATGGAAAGCACGATGGCGGACAACGCGCGCCTGGAACAGTTGGCGCAAACCGATCCGCTGACGCAGATCCTCAATCGGCGCGCGCTCACCGAACGGATTACCGCCGAGATGGAGCGGGCGTTGCGTTACGACGCCTCCATGGCGCTGTTGATGATCGACCTCGACCACTTCAAGCGGGTCAACGATACGTATGGCCACCTGGTGGGCGACGACGTGCTCCGCGACGTGGCGCAGTTGCTGTCAGTCACGATTCGCGGCAGTGACATCGTGGCTCGCTACGGCGGCGAGGAGTTTCTGGTGTTGTTGCCCGAGACGGACGATGAAGGCGCGGAACGGTTCGCCGAACGAATTCGCGCGGCCGTGGAAACCCACGCGTTCAGCAAGTCCTCTCAGGAGCCGGTACTCCGGCTGACCGCGAGCGTCGGGGTTGCCGTGTTCCCGGCGGCGCGCATCGAAACGGTCGAAGATCTGTTTGCCCGGGCCGACGCCGCGCTGTACCGAGCGAAGGCCGATGGCCGAAATCGCGTGCGCATGTAGCGACGTGGTGGTGCCACCCGGCATGCGGTTCAAACCTCACACTCCCCTTCGCACGTTCTGGAGATATTAATGCGTATGCTCGTCCTCGGCGCCGGGCTGCAAGGCTCGGCGTGCGCGTTCGACCTGTTGAACAACTCCGCAGTTGAGCGGGTGCTGCTGGCCGATGTGCAGGTGGGTTCCCTGCCCACGTTCCTGGCGCCGTTTGTCGGTAACCGGCTGGCCACGCTGTCGCTGGATGTGCGCGATGTCGCGGCGGTTCGCGCGGCGATGACGCAATGCGACGCCGTGATGAGCGCCATCCCGTATTACTTCAATTTCCCGTTGGCGCAGCTCGCGGTCGAAGCCGGCGTGCACTTTGCCGATCTGGGCGGTAACACGGAAATCGTTCGTCAGCAGCAAACGCTGGATGCGAAGGCAAAGGCCCGCGGTGTGAGCGTCGTACCCGACACCGGCCTGGCGCCGGGCATGGTGAACGTGATCGCACAGCATGGCATCGATCAGTTCGAACAGGTGGAGCGCGTGCAGCTGTTTGTGGGTGGGCTTCCGCAAGTGCCCGAACCGCCGCTCGGCTATCAAATCGCGTATTCGATTGAAGGCATGATCGACTACTACACGACGCCGTCGCTGGTGGTGCGCGATGGCGTTCCTCAGGAAGTGAATGCCCTTTCCGAACTGGAAACGGTGCATTTTCCCGAACCGCTCGGTGATCTGGAAGCGTTTCACACGGCCGGCGGTCTTTCCACCATGGTGTATCGCTACGCCGGCAAGATCGCGAGCATGGAGTACAAGACGCTGCGGTACCCTGGACACGCCCGCATCATGGAGGCTGTTCGCGAACTGGGGCTGCTGGACACGGTTGCCGTGGAGGTGAAGGGTCAGCAGGTGGTGCCGCGCGAAGTATTCGTGCGCGTGGCCGGCGAAAGGCTCCGGAAGGGCAAGCCCGACCTCGTCGCGCTGCGCGTGGTGGTAACCGGTACCAACGGCGGAGAACGGTCAACGCGTGCCTGGGAGGTGGTAGACCACTTCGACGCGGCGCGCGGCATCACGGCGATGATGCGCACCACGGGCTACACGCTGTCGATCACAGGCCAATTGCAGGTAATGGGGGCCATTCCGCCCGGTGTACACACGCCGGACGAGTGCATTCCGGCCTCACGATACTTCGCCATGCTGGCCGAGAGGGGGATAATACTGAGTCAGAAGTAGGCAGTCAGAAGTCGGAAGTACACTTTACAGAGTACTCAGTACTCCGTTAAGAGTACTGAGTACCAAGACAGTACTGAGTACTCTGTTACAGTACTGAGTACTCAGTGTTCGGTACGTCCTACTACCAACTTCCTACTTCCGACTCTTTCACGTTCGGAACTCCCCGATCAGTTCTCGCACGCGGAGCGAGGCGGTCTGAAGCAGCTCGGCGGTGGCACTTACCTCCTGGGCCGAGGCGGACGTTTGCTCGGTGCTGGCTGCCACCTGTTCCGCTGCCGCCGCGTGACCCTCGGCCGTGTCCCGCACGCTGATGAGTGATTTTTGCACCGCGCCCAATGACGAGCGATTGGCCGCCACCGCCCCCGAGACCCGGGTCGCCGCGCCTTCCACCTGCGCTACAGCGTCTTCGATCCGAGAGAGTGCCGCCGAGACGCTGGCGGCCACGGTTTCGGCGTCTTTGAGCCGAGTGGCGCCCGATTCCACAGCGCCCGACGCACTGGAAATGCGCGCGCGAATGCGCTTCACGTTTTCGGTAACCTCGTTGGCGGCATTCGCGCTCTGCTCAGCCAATGTGCGCACCTCTTGCGCCACGACTGCAAAACCGCGACCGGCACTGCCGGCGCGCGCCGCTTCGATCGCGGCGTTGAGTGCCAGCAGATTGGTCTGCGTGGCGATCTCCGAGATCACGCCGACAAAGTCATCGATCACCGCAGTGGCATCCCGCAGTGCGATCATCTCGACCCGTGATTCGAGCACGGCTTCGCGCGCGCCGAGCAACGTATCGATGGCGACCTGCACCTGATCGCGGGTGGTGTTGGTGGTCTCGCGGATGTCACGGCCGACACGTTCGGTTTCTTCGGCGGCTTCGCCGATCGTGGCGCCGCCTTCAGCGAGCACCTTCACCGTGTCGCCCGCGTTGTTGAGCGCGCCGAGCTGCAGCGAGGCGCCGTGCGAGATATCCATGACGGCCGAGGTGACGTGCTGCGATGATGATGCGGCGGCGGTGGCCGACGCGGATAACTCGCCCGCGGCCAACGTGACTTGATCGGCTTCATCGCGAACGCGGGAGAACAGCAGGCGCAAGCGTTCGCGCGCCTGTTGCATGGCGGCGATCAGATCAGCGTATTCCTGCGCTACCCGGGCACGCTGCTGCGCGGCGTCTGGCAGGCGCAAATCGCCCTCTCCGATGGCCGCCATTTCGGAACGTAACTGTGCCAGCGGGTCGGTCACGGCACGCGCCGTGGAGAGCCCGAAAAACGCCGCCACGCCGAACGCGAACGCGATCAACAGTGCGAGACTGATTTCGGCGCTGCGCAATACACCATGCAAGCGGTCCATCGACTCGTCCGCACCACTGCGGGCGTCGGTTCGGAGCGCCTGGAGTTCGGCCTCGATGGCCTGAATTTCCTCGCCGGTCTTCGTGAGAACACGCTGCGCGTCGGCGTCACGCCCCACCACCTGCCAGGCGTGCGCGGTGGCGATGCGCACTTCGAGCGCCGCCTGGAGCTGCCCAATCCGCTCGAGTCGTAGCCGTTCGGAAGGCTTGAGCAGATCGCGCTTGACGGCATTCCGCCGCAGGTGATCGGCCTGATCAACCAGTCGGAAGTAATGCTGCTGATCCTCGTCGAGACGGGTGTTCAGATAGCGCAACCCGGCCACCAGTTCACTCATGATTGTCGCGGTGGCGCGTTCGGTGAAATCGGTGCGATCGGCCAGTGACCGTACCGTCTCGTTGGCCTGCGTGTTGCTGCGCGTCAGACCCCACCATCCCAGCAGCCCGGCCACCAGCAGCAGCCCGATGGACATGCCGAAACCGGCGACCAGTCGAGCACGAATCGTGCGCAGCATCAGTGGCCGCCTCGTCCAGTGCCAATAGCGGTGATGACCACCGCCCGACCAGCGACGTCGTGGTTCTTCTCGAACGCAATCGGTCCGCCCACGCCCTCGATGGCGGGCGTGTCATGCGTGCCCAGGTGCTCCAGCGCCTGGCGCAGCGCGAGACGGGTCCGCGCACCCTTGGCGACGGAACGGCCAATCGCGAGCGTCGCGTCGTACGACATGGCGGCGAACATGTCTGGCCGCTGTCGAAATTTCGCCTGGAAGCGACGAACGAATGTGCGTCCTTCCTCCGACTCGACCCGGTCGGGGTGGAAGAAGGCCGCGTAGTGCGCGCCCTGCGCCTCGCTGCTGTCGCGCATCCCCTCGGTGCCATCGCCGCCGATGAAGGTGAGCGTAAGGTTGGCGTCGTGCAGTGCGCGCAACATCTGCACGGCGTCGCCCGCATCGCCCGGAAAGAGCAGGACATCGGGCTTCACACGCGTGAGCAATTGCGCATAGGCATCCCACTCAGTGAGGCCGGTGAGGTATGGGTGTCTGGCGACGACGGCTGCGCCGCCCTTGACGAACGCGTCGGAAAAGGTGCTGGACCAATCACGACCGTAGGAATCGTTGCGATAGATCACGGCGGCGCGGCGGGCGCCGAGTGAGTCAAGTACCCAGCGGGCGACGAATCGCGCCGTCTCGTCATCACTGGGCGCGACGCGGAAGAACCATGGGCTGATGCCCGAGAGTCGCGGCGATGAAGCGGTGGGCGAAATCGCGACGATGGCATTGCGTCCGGCATGTTCAGCGTCGGCGTACACCGGCACGGCCTCGATGGAGTTGCCGCTCTCGGGATGACCGACGACGCCAATAACGGTGGAGTCGTCGCGAAGCTGCTGCGCAATCTGGACTGCGCTGGTGCTTCCACGAGCAGGCGGACGCAGACGGAATCGGGGACCTTGCGATTCGTTCAACCGCTCGACCGCCATCTCCATCCCGCGCATCATGCTTTCGTATCCAGGACGTCCGGGGATCGCTCCGACGCCGATCGCGATCGGTCCCGATGGCGGTTGCGCGGACGTGGCGGGTCCACATGACCAGCTGGCGCCCGCTACCACGAGCGATCCGGCGATGCGGTGCAGATTCCTTCCGAATGGCTGGGGCATATAGAGGGAGGACGATTGCGTGAGACCGAGGCAATCAGCCGGCGCGGCGAATTTGCGCCCCGAATTCCTTGCCAGCCGTGGAAGCGCCGGTTTAGCTTCGGGTTGCGTTCTCAACAATTCCTGTCGAGCCTCGCGCGCGGGCGCGCACGGTCAGGAATTCTCCACTCTCAAGGAACCGCAATGGTTGGCACGCTTCGCCAGCGGCGGGTGGTCTCTGCCTTGCTGCTGGGCGCTTTAGCCCTGGGTTTGGCCGCCTGTGGCGGCGTGTACCCGAACTCGACATTTACGCACAACACAGATTTCAACACGTCCACCGACGCGCTGTGGGACACCCTGCTGGCATGGGGCACTGGGGTGTTCATCGCGGTTGAGGCGGGGCTGATCTACACGATTGTTCGATTCCGTCGACGTCCGGGCGGTAAAACGCCCGAGCAAGTGCATGGCAATACCACGCTGGAAATCACCTGGACGGTGATTCCGGCCATCATTCTGATGATCATCGCGATCCCGACGGTTCGCACGATCTTTACGACCCAGGCGAAGGCCGCGCCGAATGCGCTGCAAGTGCAGGTGATCGGCCATCAGTGGTGGTGGGAGTTCCGCTATCCAGAGTACGGGATTACCACGGCCAACGAGTTGTATCTGCCAACAGGCCGCACGGCGAACTTCGAGCTGAAGACCGATGACGTGCTGCACGCCTTCTGGATTCCGCAAATGGGCGGCAAGCGCGACTTGATTTCGAACCGGAGCAATTTCCTCTGGTTCACGCCGAACGCGGATCTTCCGTCGTCGGCGTGGAATGGATTCTGCGCCGAGTACTGCGGAGTGTCGCATGCGAACATGCGGTTCCGCACCTTTACGGTGACGCCCGACGAGTTTGCGAAATGGGTGGCGCACCAGCAGCAGCCGGCGGTGTTCCCGATCGCCAGCGCTGTGCCGGCAGCCCCGGTTGCCCCGGCGGCTTCGGCACCAGCCGGTGCAAACCGTGTTCCGCCGCCGCCAGTCGCAGCGAAGGTGGCCGACTCCGTCGCGGTGCCCGCGCCTCCGCCCGTGCCGATCTGGACGTTCCCGGCGGAACGGATGGACGCGGAGTTTGCCGCAACCAAGCCATCGATGCCCGTCCCGCCGGGACTGCTGTTCGACGCGAGCGTGCTGGCCAAAGGCGATGCCGAACGCGGTCGGCAGATCTATTCACGATCGGCCTGTATCGGGTGTCACGTGATCAAGGGCAATCCGATGAGCATGGGTGTTATCGGCCCGAACCTGACACACATTGCCACGCGTCATACGATCGCCAGTGGCCTGTACGTCAACGATCCCATGCACATGGCCCTGTGGATCAAGAATGCGCCGCATCTCAAGCCGGGCAGCATCATGCCGACCATTGGTAAGGGGTTGTATGACCCGGTTCGCAAGAACACGATCACCATGGGTGGTCTGACCGACGCAGAGATTGCCGATGTTGTCGCGTATCTGCAGGCTCTCAAGTAACCGACCGCGCGCCCTCCGTTCACGCATCGCACCGACCGACCATACCGATGGCAACCATCGCCGCAGCGCCCCCGTACACCGCAGCCCACACCGAGTACGCGAACACCGGAATCTGGAGTTGGCTGACCACGGTGGATCACAAGCGCATCGGGGCGCTCTATCTCGTTTCTGCGCTCTTCTTTTTCATCGTGGGCGGCCTCGAAGCGGCCGTCATGCGTGTCCAGTTGATGAAACCCAACGGCACAATCGTGTCGGCCGAGATGTTCAATCAGCTGTTCACCATGCACGGTACGACAATGGTCTTCCTGGCCATCATGCCGCTGTCCGCCGCGTTCTTCAACTTTCTCATTCCGCTGCAAATCGGGGCGCGCGATGTGGCGTTTCCCCGTCTGAACGCGTTCAGCTACTGGATCTACTTGCTGGGTGGCCTGTTCATCTCGTTCCCGATCGTTTTGGGGCTGGCGCCAAACGGCGGGTGGTTTGGTTACGCCCCACTCAGCACGAAGGCGTATTCGCCCCAGATCAACATGGATTTCTGGGTGCTGGGCCTGCAGATCCTCGGTATCTCCTCGCTGGCCGCAGCGTTCAATTTCATCACCACGATCATCAACATGCGGGCGCCGGGCATGTCGCTTATGCGCATGCCCGTGTTCACGTGGATGTCGTTTGTCGTGCAGTTTCTGGTGGCGCTGGCGTTTCCGGTGATCACGGTCGCGCTCATCTTCCTGCAGTTCGACCGCTTCTTCGGCACGAACTTCTACACAATCGCGAAGGGTGCCGACCCGCTGCTCTGGCAACACTTGTTCTGGGTGTTCGGCCATCCGGAGGTCTACATCCTCATCCTTCCCGCATTCGGCCTGGTGTCGGAAGTCCTTCCGACGTTCTCGCGCAAGCCGTTGTTCGGGTACCCGGTCATGGTGTACTCGGGAATCCTGATCGGCTTCCTGGGCTTCGGGGTGTGGGCGCACCACATGTTCTCGGTCGGTATGGGTCCAATTGCCGACGCCGTCTTTGCCCTGACGACAATGCTGATCGCCATTCCAACCGGCGTGAAGATTTTCAATTGGGTCGCTACGATGTGGGGTGGCCAGATCCGGTTCACGGTGGCTATGAAATTCGCGATCGGTCTGGTCGGCCTGTTCACGATTGGCGGCATCTCCGGCGTGATGCACTCGTCGCCACCGGCCGACCTGCAGCAGACGGACACGTACTTCGTGGTGGCACACTTTCACTACGTGCTTTTTGGTGGCTCGATGTTCGGGCTCTTTGCCGGGTTGTACTACTACTTCCCCAAGTTCACCGGGCGATTCCTTTCCGAGAAGCTTGGCGAGTGGCACTTCTGGCTCACGTTCATCGGCATGAATCTGACGTTTTTCCCGATGCATTTCGCCGGTTTGTATGGCATGCCGCGTCGTGTCTATCAGTTCGATGCCGGCCAGGGACTTGAGCTGTTTAACCTGATGTCCACCATTGGCACCGGCGTGCTGGTGCTCGGCACCGGCTTCCTCGTCGTGAACCTGTTCAGAAGTTGGCGCACCGGGGAGCATTCTTCGTCGAATCCGTGGGGCGCTGCCACGCTCGAATGGTCCATCCCGTCGCCACCACCGGAATACAACTTCGCCGTGTTGCCGCAGGTGCGGTCGCGCCTTCCGCTGTGGGATGTGAAGGGGGGCGAAACCCTGGTCCATGAAACGACCTACGCTGAAGAAAAAGACAATCACGTTCCCACGGCTGGGGAATTGGGCATCGTCCTGCCGAATCCCAGCATCTGGCCGCTGCTCGTGGCGATGGGCCTGATGGTGATGTTCAGCGGCCTGTTGTTCATGGATACACAAGCCACGCTCGCTGTCAGCATCATGCTGATCGGCGCGTTCTGGTGGATCGGCTCACTCTACAAGTGGCTGCTCACGCCGCTCGAGGATCATCACTAGCATGTCCGCTCCTTCGGCATCAACCACCACCGCTGGCGAGAGCCACGCGCACGGCGGCGGTGGTCACTATACGTCGCTCGGCCTCGACAATCGCAAGGTTGCCATTTGGACCTTCATCGGGTCCGAATGCATGCTCTTCGCGTCGCTCATCTCGACGTACCTGATCTACAAAGGCCGCAGCCTGGCGGGACCGTACCCGCATGAAGTCTGGACCGATCCGATGACGGGCCACGTGTTCAAACCCATCCTGAACATTCCCGTCACGTCCGTCTCCGCGGGCGTGCTGCTGTTGTCGTCGCTGACAATGGTGTTGGCCCTGTCGGCGGTGCAGAATCGCCACGTCGCCCAGCACACGACGAAAGAGCGGATTCTGGGATCGTCAAAGTTGTGGCTGTGGGCGACGTGCCTGCTCGGCACCGCATTCCTTGGCTTGCAGGCCTTCGAGTTCACGTCCTTCGTGCATGAGGGCCTGTCGATTCGCACGAATCTGTTCGGCTCGAGCTTCTTCACGCTCACCGGATTTCACGGCGCGCACGTGACGGCCGGTGTGATCTGGCTGTTTACGTTGCTGGCCATCGACTACAAGCGTGGACTTGAACCCAAGGACTCACTGATCGTCGATATCGCAGCGCTGTACTGGCACTTCGTTGATGTTGTCTGGATCGCGATCTTCACGCTCGTCTACCTGATCAAGTAAGGATTCGACATGGCTGACCACGCACCGACCGCGGGCCACACGCACGATGAGCAGCATCCAACCTGGTCGACGTATTGGAAGGTCGCGGTCTTCCTCACGATCATCACGGTAGTGGAAGTTGCGGCGTACTACATCCCTGCCGTCGTGGACAGCGCGTTTTTCGTGCCTTCGTTGCTGATCATGTCGGCGGTCAAGTTCTACACCGTCGTCATGTACTACATGCACCTCAAGTACGACCACCGGATTTTCCGGGCGCTCTTCACGGGGCCGCTGCTGATCGCCGCCATTACGTTGGTGGGTTTGCTGTTTCTGTTCTCCAAGCTCGCGATCAAGATCGGCTTGCTGGCGTAGGCACGGAGTTCGGCGGCGCCAGAACCACAGATTGAACCGCAAAGGACGCAAAGGACGCAAAGTTGACCATTGGTGGTCCTTTTGGTCCTTGGCGAACTTCGCGTCCTTTGCGGTTCAATTTCGTCAGCCTTTGATGATCGAGTATCTTCCAGCATGTTCGCACTGCTGCTCCATCCCGCCACCCAGCTCTCCTGGACACAGTTCACGGTGCATCCCAGCACGGTGATCGGGATTTCGGCCCTCGGACTGGCGTACCACTGGCGTGCGCGCCGGGGGCCGTCGTTGTCGGATCGCGTTCCCGTCACTGTCGCCAATGGTGGGCGTGCGTCGATGGCGCATCAGGAAGCGGCGCAGATGCCCGCGGGTCCAAGCGCCGGTCAGCGCGCCAGTTTCTACGTGTCGCTGTTGCTGCTGTTCCTGACGCTGAACGGGCCGCTGCACGACTTGAGCGACTATTACCTGTTCAGTGCGCACATGGTGCAGCACCTGATCATGACGTTGCTGGTCCCGCCGCTCATGATTCGTGGTACGCCAGGGTGGATGCTGCGGCCGTTGCTTCGCCGAACGGGTGTGTTTCGCGTCGCGCACGCGTTCACCGGTATCATCGCCTGTTATGCGATCTTCAACGTGGTGCTGTCGTTTTGGCACCTGCCGCCGATGTACAACCTCGCGTTACGCTACCATCAACTGCACATCGTGCAGCACCTGATGTTCCTGATCACGGCGGTGCTCATGTGGTGGCCACTCACGTCTCCGCTGCCGGAACTGCCGCGCGCGTCGTATCCGGCCCAGATGCTGTACTGTTTCCTGATGGCGATCCCCATGTCGGTGATTGCGATCTACATCGTGATGGCCGATTCGACTCTGTACCCGGCCTACGCAGCGGCGCCGCGCGTGTGGGGCATCACGCCGATGATCGATCAGCAGGGTGGGGGGCTCATTATGTGGATTCCCAGCGGGATTTTCTTTTACTCGGTGATGACCGTCGTGTTCTTCAAGTGGGTGGCTCGCGGCGAAGACGATCAGGCGAGCGCACAAGTTGGCTGGGTAGCGCCATCGGGTGACGGACAGGCGCGGTGCAAAACACTGGCCACCGATGGCGAGACGACATGAGCGCACCGTGACCAAGGGTCCCAGAAAAGGACGGCGCCCCGGCACTGGCTCGGCGGCCAAACGGACCGCCACGGCAGTGGAAAAGAAGTTTGGTCCAGCGGCCCGCAAGGCCGCCGAGCGCGGGGGCCGCAAGCCAAATACGTGGGCGCAGCCCGCCCGTGCAGTTTTGCGTGACGCCTCGCGCGCCAACCAACCGGCAATAGACGCGCCGTCCGACGATCTCGACATCGCCGTTTCGCGTTCACTTGAGGCGTCTGCCTCGGAAGTGTTTCGCGCATTCAACGATCCAACGCGGCGTGCCTGGAGTCCAGTGCGTGACTTCGTGGTGCGGACAACCATTGCCCCACGGTTACTGCGCATCGGCATGCGTGATGGCACCATGGTGACCGTCACCATCGCACGCAAGGGAAATTCACGCTGCGCCGTCACCGTTGAACAGCATAAGTTGCCAGACGAACTCACGGCGGAACAGGCGAGGGCTATGTGGCGTGAGGCCCTCGCGCGGCTGGCCGATCTCCTGGCGGATTAGCACACGGCTCTCGACAAAGCCCGGGTCACCGATGATGCTCCAGTACGGCGTCCCCTCCCGGATTCCGGTTCGGTACGTTTCCCCCGTCCTATCCAATTCATGACCGGTCGTCTTCGCTCTGGTTTGGGCGCCTGCACTTCCGTAGCATCGCTGACGCTCGTGACGCTTTTGGGCTGCGACGGCGACCGCGGTAATGCCAAGAGTGCCAACGGTGCCGCAGGGGCCGTGACAACGGCGAGTTGCGATCGCGCCAACACCACGGCGGCGTACCTGGCGTTCCGGGAGTACATCAAGACCACCACGCCCACGCCGCAGCGATTCCTCACGGCCGTCGGCACGGATTCGGCGGCGCCCGATGACGGGTTCCGCGCCATGCAGGATAAGGGTCCCAGCTACTTCTACGCCGGCGACAGCGCCGCAAAGAAAAAGCTGCGAGAGAAATTGGCGGCTGTCGGTCCGTACGCGTCATTATTGATCGTCCATCGCGGGACGAAAACCGCTGCCACCGGCGACACCGTCACGGTGCGCCTGGGGGGGCACTACATCGGTGGAACGCTCGATGGGAAAACGGCGGTGAGCAAAGCGATGGTGATGGTGTGCGTGGTCGACGCCTGGAAAGTGGAGAGCACAACGGACGAACCCACTCCGTGAGCACGCGCGAGCGGCTTCTCGCGCTGGATGTGTTCCGCGGTATGACCGTGGCCGGCATGTTGTTGGTCAACAATCCCGGAACGTGGAGCGCCATCTATCCACCGCTCGAGCACGCACCATGGAATGGATGGACACCGACGGACTTGATCTTCCCGTTTTTCCTGTTCATTGTCGGCATTACCACCGAGCTGTCGTTGCGGTCCCGACGTGACCGAGGGGATGACGAAGGGGCGATCGTGAAACAGGTCTGGCGTCGCGCCACGCTGATCTTTCTGTTCGGGCTGACGCTCTCGGCGTTTCCGTTCTTCACATGGGTGCCCATTCCTGAACTGCCGGATGCAACGTTCGTCGATCGGATAATCCATCGCGTCGAGCATCTGCGAATTCCTGGTGTGCTGCAACGCATCGCGTTGGCCTATTTCTGTGGCGCACTGCTTACGCTCCGCACTACGTGGACGCAGCAGATCGGGATCCTGTTCGTGTTGCTCTTTGGCTACTGGGCGTTGATGACCCTCGTGCCGGTGCCCGACACCGGCGTGCCCGGCCGATTCGTGCTCGACAAGCCGGAGCAACTCCTGAGCGCGTGGATCGACCGTACCGTACTCGGAGTCAACCACCTCTGGTCGGGCTCCAAAACCTGGGACCCCGAGGGGCTGCTCAGCACCGTCCCGGCGATTGGCACGATGATGCTCGGCACGTTTGCCGGTCGGTGGATCAGCGAATCCCAGCGCACCCTCGTCGAGCGTCTGTCGGCGATGTTCGCGGTGGGGGCGTTGCTGATGATGGCCGGCCTGGTGTGGCACTGGTCATTCCCGATCAACAAAAGCATCTGGACCAGCTCGTATGTGCTCTTTACTGCGGGCATGGCGTCGGTAGTGCTCGCGACGTGTCTGTGGGTGATTGACGTGTGCCAATTGCGACGTTGGACCTTTCCGTTCGTCGTATATGGGATGAACCCGATGTTGGCGTTCCTTGGCTCGGGGTTGATGGCTCGGCTGACGGTATCGGTGCTCACGGTGGACGCCGGCGACGGAACCCGCCGGTCGGTACAGGGTCTGGTGTTCGATACCGTGTACGCGTCGTGGCTGCCAATGCGGGAAGCCTCATTCGCATATGCTCTGAGTTTCGTCGTGCTGTGGTTTCTGATTCTCTGGGCGACGTGGAAGCGGGGTTTCGTTCTCAAAGTCTGATGTGTTCCGAACCGCGATGAAGGGTTCGGATCGGCCCGTTATCACGTGGCACGGCCCCTTCAATCGACCTCTTCGTGAACTCTGTTCGTCTTCAGATGGCTCGACGACTCCTCGCGGTGGTGTTTGGCCTGTGGATATTCATCCCGCCGATGGACGCCGCCGGGACCACTATCGCGACGGTTTCCGCGAACGGCAGCCTCCGGACGCCGCTGGCCCAGAAGAGCCCACCGAAGCGGCGCCAAGCCAAGCGCGCCACCTCACGTAGCACGCGAACGGGGTCGAAACGGCGTTCCCGCACGCCGGTCATTCCGGCATTGCGTTTCACCACGCCGCGCGATGCCACCGCGCTGACAAACGATCTGAGGACACTGCTGGACAGTCGCACCCGCAGCGGGACGTGGGGAGCGATGGTGGTGAGCCTCACGCGTGGTGACACCCTGTTCTCCCGGAACGCCGATACTCGGCTCTTGCCGGCGTCGACGATGAAATTGTTTACGTCCGCGCTGGTGTTTGAGCGTCTGGGACCCGAGCACACGTTTTCCACTGATGTGCTTCGCGACGGGCCGCTTGAGATGGGTGGAATCGTTCGCGGCAACCTGATCCTTCGTGGTGATGGGGATCCCTCCATGTCACCACGTTTTTTTCGCGGCGGTCCGGACGCTGCGGTAACCATGTTGGCACAGTTTGTCGCCGGTGCGGGCGTCACGCATGTCACTGGTGACCTTGTGGCCGATGCAACCGCGTTCGAATCGCGCCGGATTCCGGAAGGCTGGCTTCCGCGATACGCTGAATCCTCGTACGCGGCGCCGTTCTCCGCCCTTTCGCTCAACGAGAACATGATCGTCGTGGGTGTCACACCGGGTGCGACGCGCGGTGGCGTGACGGTCGTCCTCGAGCCGGCAACGCGTGGGCTGACGGTGATTAGTACGGCGCGAACGGTGGCGGGAACCGCCGCTCGACTGCGGATCCATCGAGTCGGTGACGATCGCGTTCTGGTTTCGGGGACGATCGGATCGCGCTCGGGAACGCGGAAATACCAGCTGGTGGTGGGAGACCCGGCCACCTTCACGGCCGGAGCATTCCGGGCCGCGCTGGAGACACGCGGCGTCGTGGTGGACGGCAACATTCGGCTGGGGCGCACGCCAGTGACGGCGACGCTCGTGACGAGTCTTCCGTCGCCTCCGATATCCCGATTGGTGTCGACGATGAATCGCGAGAGTATCAACCTGTACGCCGAACTCCTCTGGCGCGACGCCGCGCGCGGCGTCGATCGCGTTGCGGTGGGATCGGCCGAGAATGCCAGTTCCGCAATGCAGCGATTTCTCGTGAACACCGTGGGCGTGGCCTCCGGCGCAGTGACGGCAACCGACGGCAGCGGCCTCTCCGTGCTGGATCGCGTGACGACGCGATCGATGATTCAACTGCTCGCGCATGCGCACCGGGCACCGTGGGCGAGTGCGTTTCACGCCTCGTTACCGGTGGCGGGTGAGTCGGAGTTGTTGCGGCATCGCATGCGCACCACCCCGGCCCAGGGCAACCTGCACGCGAAAACGGGCACGACCAACGCGGTGATTGGTCTCTCGGGTTACGTCACGGCCGAGAACGGTGAGATCCTGGCGTTTGCCTTTCTGTACAATGGTGCGGATCGCTGGCATGCACGTGAGTCAATCGACGCGATGGGACCGACGATGGCGGCATTCTGGCGCGATTAGCGTCGGGTTTCCAACCTATCGTAGGGTTCAGTTGCAGCCGAATCGAATAACGCGAGCGCAGCGAGCACACCATAGCTCGGCTGTCAACTGCAACCCATTGATATTCCCAACGAGGCCCGGCGGCGAGATACTCGTCGCATCACCCTCACGCGGGAGCGTCGCCGATGTTGTACTCCGGGATCGATCTCCACAAGCGAACCATGGCCATTCACACCGTCGATGCCGCCGGCACCCTCGTGCGGAAGGCCGACCTGCCCACCAATCGGGCCGCGATCACGGCCTACTTCAAGACGCTCGAGGGCCCGCACCAAGCGGTCTGCGAGTGCACCGGCATGTGGTACTGGGTGCGCGATCTGCTCGTGCCGCAGGGCATTGACCTCCGCCTTGCGCATACGAAGTATCTCAAGGCGATCAGTTACGCCAAGGTCAAGACTGATGCCATCGATGCCGCGACGATGGCGCAGCTGTTGCGCGTGCAACTGATTCCGGAGGCGCACATGATCAGCGACACGCATCGCGAAGTCCGCGACGTCTTGCGTGGCCGCTTACTACTGGTCAATCGGATCGTTCAGTGCCAGCGCAGCGTCGGCTCCTTGCTGGAGAAGTTCAACGTTGCCACACCGATGGAACTCCCCGAACTGCCGCGACTGCAGGCCGACCTGCATTTGGCGCAACGCGCGCTGCTCAAGACGCACTTACAACGGCTTGAGCACGAACTGCGCGATCGCGTGCTCGCCACGCCCGAGGCGAAGCGCCTCGTGTGGGTGCCGGGTATTGGCAAAATGGTGGCGTACACGCTGCTGCTCGAGATCGATGACATCGCACGGTTTCCGACGGTCCGGCATTTCCATTCCTACTGTCGCCTCGTGCCGGGTTCGCAGGACTCCGGGGCGGCAAAACGCGCCACAAGCGCTCGTGCGATGGCAATCGGTACTTGAAGTTCGCGTTTCACCATGCGGCCATTCGCGCCGTGCAATACTGCCCCGAAGTCAAGTACGAATTCCTGCGGTGGCAACGGCGCAAGGGCAAACCGATCGCCCGCGCGTTGGTCGCGATGGAACTCGCGACGATTGTCTACGCCATTTTGAGTAAGAACGAACCCTTCAACAAACAATTCCGTGGACACACGCTGACGACAACGAAGCGCTGCACGTGGCCCCGCCTGGCAAACCCGCCCGTCTAACTGATGCCTTCGAGGCTCTTCCCTTTGATTGGGGAGCCAGGCGCTGCGTCGACCGTGAACATCTGAGCCCCGAGGCTCGCAGGACTGTGTGACCGCCACGCATACCGTGGATGGTCGAACCGATGCACACCGACGTGCCATTGCAGGTTGTTGGACAACCGCGCTGATGCGTGAACAGCAGGCACGCACCACAGCATCCGCGCGTGCCCTTGACAAAAAACTCGTCAGGACTGTTAGACCGCGAGTGGGCTACGGAACTAGGAGAGCCATGATATCGTCAATCTGCAAGTGACTCCAACATGCATTACGAAGTTCGTTTGCGTGGCCTTTGAACCATGCGTGGGTCACCTGCTTCATTCTACCACCTAGGAACTCCACGGCAGGGATATGGTCCGCGTCGCCCGCAACTAGAATTGCGCGATCAAAGTGATCATCCAATCCATATCGGATAAGGTCCGTAACGATTGCTGTGTCAACTCCTTTTTCGACGGTGCGCCGCAGCTCCTTTCCACAGTGCGGACAGTCCGTAATCGCCTTTCGGCATCCATCATTCGAACAGCGTTGGGAATTCAAAGCCTTCCGCTCCTTTACAACTACATCGTACCCCGGAAATCCATCCATCGTATTGACCAAGAACTTTTTCAACGCTACATCCTTCACGCTTGCCGGGTCATACGATGCGTAGACGTGCGTTCCGGCGTAGACAGCGCTCGGGTCAATTGCAGACACCAACACCGTGTACAACTTGGGATGCCAAGGAACTTTCACTACTCCGGCTTCGCGACGCTCAAAGTACGAGTTCCACGCGAGCTGAAAGTTCCAGAAATCAATGAAGATCTTCACTCTCATGTGCAGGCTCCTGGTAAGCGTGTTCGCTCTGTTCAAGAATCCGGCGGCTGGCAAATAAAACGGGGAGCCTCGCGGCTCCCCGGGAACTTAATACTCCCCTGCACTTGGCTAGGGAGGGTATGTAATGCACGAAGCATACTTTCCCTATGGACGCCTGTCAAGCCGCTTCCGTCACATCGGTGGACGCCCAAGTGTGGCTCGCGGTCTAACGAGGCTGTAGGATAAGTCGTCGGCGAGTTTTTCGCGATTTCGGCGACAAAAACAATCGCCACAAATGCCCGCAGATCGACGATCGTCTCTTCACGAATGATTGAGGTATGGCCAGATTTTCGTTTGTGAGCGTTGCGTCGACTTTTCCTACAGCCTCAACGTTTGCGTTCAGCTGCAGCCGCATCATATAAAAGCGCGCGCAGCGCGCCATCAATAGCGCGGCTGTCAGACTGCAACGCTGGGTTAGACATCAATCACACCCAGCCTCGGCCCTGCGATCTCCACCAGAAAGGAGCCTGCTAAACTCCTCATCGCTAATTTGTGCGTCCGAATAGGTGTGTTCGTCGTGAACGACGAAACCCCCGCCTTGCATGGTCAACCCGTGACAAGGACCTACGAGGACCGAGTTCGGCAGATAAACCTCGCGAACAAATGGCTCGGACTCCGCATCGCGCCGGATGTATGTAGCTCCAGGAGTATTCGGAATGAACCAGCGGCGATCGCCGAAGCTTGTGAACTGGCTGTCGATCGCCGAGTCAAGTGCATGGATCGCCTCGAGGGCGCGCTCGCGATCATTGTGATCCACTACAGGATTGAAGTGTATCGACCGGTCGCGAATCGTGGCTAGCTTTCGAAACGCGACTTCTGCATCCGGCAGCAGCACTCCCCAAGCCACGAGCGTCGTGATTGCAAGATTCCAGTCATCGATGGACTCCCGGCGATAGACTCTCTTGTATTCTGGACTGGATCTGTAGTAGCTCCGAAGCAGAAGTACGAGATGATTGAGTATCCGCTCACCCAGCGCACAAACTGCGGTTAGTGCCGGATAGTATGCGCCCATCACAAATGCAACGCGCGCTTGGTGCGAGAAGCGATTGTGAAAAGCCAGGACTGAAACCGGTTTCGCTCCAAGGTCGACAAAGTTCTGAACCTTCTCTTCACTGCCTATCGCCCCAAATTCAGCCATCAACCCACTGCGGATGTTCGCCTGGGTTTCAATGTGCCCCGCCCTCACGTCGTCGGCCCAATCTTTCCGGATCTCCATGGCGAGAAACCGAGCGCGAGCGTCGAAGTCAAAGTTGAGTATTCGGAAGCGTTTCACAATGCTATGGTTGATGTCTAACTCTATATTCTGCCGCAGTAGTGTCCGGTTAGAAGTCAAAGCACTGCAACGGGTTAGCCCGGATTTCTCACCAGCGGTTTGGATCGGCTCGAATTTTCGGTCGTGTGCGGTGTTGCATGGTGCGGCGCGATCATTCGAAGAAAAACAGGCCATGATTTACCCTTCCCAACGCGTCGATCGCGCGCCGTAGCGCCGTCTGCGCCGATGGGTGCAGGCTGTTTTGGTGTGGGGTGCTGCGGC
>JANOKE010000495.1:0-2756 GCA_031419135.1 Gemmatimonadaceae bacterium | reverse complement strand
GCGGAGGCATCACACCAAACCTGCCGACATGCCACGCACCAAACGGCAAGAAATTTCTGACGCACTACACTAGTAGCCAATTGCGGCACTCCGGCTGGACAACCACGCGACGTGCGAGCCCAGCAACTACCGAACTGAGATCTGACGTTCTGGGTTCTCATGTCTCGCAGCTGCGCCGCTTCGTCTACATCCCCGGACCAGGGCGAGATCGCTTCTCCCGTGAACCAACCTGCGGCCGCTCGCCCTTGACCTCCGTTGTGGGACGTCCCCCACCGGCCTGCATGGCACGGTCGTCAACAAAACGCAGCGACGACTGCAGCGCACTGGTTGCCCCCGCCGGACGACCGATCCATAACGACCCATTCGGACCTGTCGCGGCGGCCATGCCCGATCCGGTCAGCACATTGAGCGTCCACGGCAGCCTCACCCCACCGTTCGCTGGCAACGCGATCGTGGAAAGCACGTTGGCGTTCACGCGTCGCAATCCAGAGGTGGTAGCCACGTACAGGTCGGTCGTTGCATTCGCGCCGCCACCGTTCACACTGAGCGAGGACAGCGGCGTGAAGATCGACCACACTGCGCCGTCAAACCGATACGTGGCACCGTTCGCGTCGGACAGGAAAACGTTCGCCGGATCCGAGCCCCAGATTGCGCGAATTTGTACCGTGGTTGGACTGGATACCGTTTGCCAGAGTGTGCCGTTGTATCGCAACAATGTGCCATTGTCACTGCCGGCGTACCCCAGTACCGAGGAGCCCAGCCAGACGGCGTTGAGATTCGACAACGTGCCGCTGGTTTCGGTTACCCATGTGGTACCGGTGAATCGGGACACGCCGCCCTGGTTCCCTACGGCCCACACCGGGCCTCCCGGCAGGCCGCCAAGGGCGCGGACGATGAACCCCGGCGCGGTGGTGGACGCCTCGAATCCGTTGGTATAACGCACCACGCTGTTCACGGTGGTGGTGGTGGCAAAGACATCGTTCTCGTTGAGCGCAAACACCTGTCCGAGGAAGTCGAACGACGACGTGGCCCACGTGGTCAGGCCGCCAGGTGTCCAGCGGAATACCGAGCGCGTGTCGCCCACAAAAAATGCCGCGTTCGCGGTGGGCGCATGCGCATGATACATGTCCGGCAGCACGGAAAGCGTTGACCACACTCCGCCGCTGTTCCGCTGCAATGACGCGCGCGAACTGCCCAGCATGATTGGTGCACCTGCAGTTGGCGCGAACACGGTTCGGCCGTCGTTCCAGCGCGGAATGCCGCCGCCGATCGCGCTCCAGGAGGCGCCGTTATAGCGCTGAATTTCATCGGGCCAATTGAGCACGTACACGTCGGAGCCGCTGGTGCCGGCCATCGCGTCAATGAACTGGATGGACAGCGCCGCGTCGTTCGCCCACAGGGTGCCGTTGAATCTCGCCAACCGTCCCACACATGTCGGCGCACATCGCGTGCCGCCGGCTACTACCGATGTCGTGGAGAACGCCAGCAGTCCATTCACCGACGGCTGGTCGGCGAGCGTGTGCACACGAGCCCACGTTGTTCCCGTGTACCGCAGCACGACTCCGGAATCGCCCGCTGCATACACATCGGTTGGTCCTGTCCCGGCAATCACGAACAGACGCAGGGTACCGATCGCGCCTACAGGCATGCTCGCGAACGCCGCACCGCCCACCGACTGTTCCACACGATTGACGCCTGACACGGCAAACACGGTGGTTCCCGAAACGTACAGACCGATAACCCCAACGCCCGTCCCCGAACGCCGCTGCGTCCACGCGGAGCCGTTGTACTGATAAATGCTGCCGTCACCAAGTCCGGCCCACACATTGCTGGTCCCCTGGCCGCTCACTGCGGTGACCGCTTGCGTGGTAGACAGCGACTTGGTCCATGTCGTGCCGCCGTTCGTCGTGATCCACACGCCCCCGCCAAAGGCCGTCACTTCATCGTCTCCGCCCACAAACCAGGTGGACGCATCTGCGCTCCACGCTGCGCGCGACATCGTGGCCAGGAGTGGCCCACCCACCGGCAGCGCAGTCCACGAGGTAATCGCGGGCGCCGTAGAGCCGGTCACCAGCGCACTCGCGCTACCCGTGACCGCGTTCGTTACAAAGCCCGTGCCGCTGCAGCTCGCGATATACGAAATAGTTGCCGATCCTGGCGTTACGGCCGACATCAGACCAGTGGTTGAAACAGTGGCGATCGCGAGTGCCGATGAACTCCACGTGCCTGTCACCACCACGCCAGCGCCACCAGTGGTGGCAGTAGCAACAAACTGCTGCGTAGCCCCCGTGGCGATCGAGACGTTGCCTGGCAACACGGAAATGGCGGTACAGGCGTTCGCCACCGGAGTGACCGTAATCGGCACATCTACCGTTCGCACGGTGGTCGCGTATCCGTTCAATGAGCCCGTGCACGTCACCGTCAGCGTTGCCGTTCCCTGCGACACGCCAAGTACCACACCGGCGCTGGTGACGGTGGCCACGGTCGTGTTGGACGACAGGTACGTGCAGGTCACCACGACCGTCGGTGTCGCGCGGTCCGGGCTGGGCACCAACGTGAGCGTCTGGCCAATCGCGACGGTGCCCTGCGTGGGTGTCACCGACAAACCTCGCAGCGCCGCCGGCGCCGACACGGTTACCTGAACGAGGTCGGTAGGCGCGACCTGACGCAGGCCTGCACCAGAGCACGTTGCGGTGAGCGTGACCGTCGCCGTTCCTGGCGACACGGCGGTTATCACGCCGCTGGTATTCACCGTC
>JANOKE010000494.1:0-7478 GCA_031419135.1 Gemmatimonadaceae bacterium | reverse complement strand
GGCAGCTTGTACCGAAGGCGACACGCCCAGAGGCGATCTTCATCACGAAACTCAGTTGTTGGCGTTGGAGACACGTCCTGCCAGCCAAATGCCCCGCGCGGCGTGGCCAAGGGGTTGTGGTCAATCTCCAGACACGCATGCGCCATGAGCGAGCGATACCAGTCGCGTCGGGCCGTGTCGCTGCCATACACCGAGCATCCGGGATCACACAACACCGACGTTCGCCCGACGAACAGTTCGACGTGGCCGAGGTCGGTGTGCGCATGGCCGGTGAGTTGTCCACCGTGCGGCCCCGCGTCCACCAGACAATACCAGCGGACATCGGTCGTCTCGTCGCGGGCGAGATAATAGCCCGCACTGTCCAGCGCACACGACCGGACAGCAGCATGCGGCGACGGTTCAGGCGTTGACAGTCCGAACCACCACGCCAACGCGCGATCGAGCGGCTCGGCGCCAGCTGCCAGCCCAGGCTCGTTCAGCAGCGCCGCACCGAGCGCCAGCAATGGCGTTTGACGTCTGGCCGATGAGATCCACAGGCGCACGGTTGCGCCACCGTCTTCATCGCCGATGACCGGCCAATCTCCGTTTGGCAACCGCAGCTGCGCACTCACACCGAGTGCTTGCCGCAGTGGTGCAACAATGGCCTCTGCCCACGGCTCCTCACTTGCCCGCGCCATGGCGAGCGCGTGCAGGTAGAACTCGACGTTGTACCGATGGTAGCCGGTTGAACGCTCGAAGTGAAAACCGTCGCCGAGAAACTGGTGCGGAATCTCGCTCACCAGAATGTCGATGCCTCGACGACGCCAGCGCGCTGCGCCACGCAATTCCGGAAACAGCGTTCCGACGTACAACAGGCCGAGCGCCTCACCCGTCAAGTGGGTATTTGGGCTGTGGTGAATGGAGTCGTATCGATCAACAAATCGTGCAGCATACGACAACGTCCACAGGAATCGACCTGTGACCGGTTCGTTCCACGCCGGGCTTGCGGACGTCAATTGCCAAATCCAGCACCAGGCGATGGACCGGAAGGACACCTCGAGCGCGCTTACCCAGTTGATTCCCTGCATTGGCGGATTGCTGGCGATCCAATCCTCGATCAGCGTCACCACGAGCACGGCAAAGCGTTCGTCACGCGTAAGCCAATAGGCTTGCGCGAGCCGAAGCAATTCACTGTGCCGATTCAATTCCCAGATGTACTTGACGTCACCGCCCAGCTGCTTCCCGATGTAGTGCATTCCGGAAAAATGTTGCAGCGGAGTTGCCACGCCGGAGATGGGGTGATCGCGCCAGCGAGGCGCCGCGTCATGGAGATCGAGCGGCGCGTCGAACACGCGCCATTCCCCGCGCACGAGTTGTTCGGCATGCGCCAGCAATTGGTCCTGATCCGGCGGCGCTCCGGCGGGAAGGTTTCCCATTTGCGGGAAACGATGTCGCGTAGCGGCGCGCAGCAGACTAACGATGCTCCCGCCATTCGCAACGTGCGTTCGCGATGATCCGTCCAGCACGCCCAGCAACGAGCGCGTTCCCGTCCACACAGGTGTCGGCGCCCACCGCGTAACGCGCTTCTGGAGTTCCTGACGCAATCGAATCGCCGTTGCCATCGAACGTCTGCTCACTGGCGCGGGCCTTTGGCGAACGCGCAGGGCACTATGGTGCGCATAGGTCAACATGGCCCCGAAGCGAGTCGGTCAGGTGCCCGGGAATGCAGGAAGCACGCGATCAACAGCGGGAGTGAGCTGCAACGCGATGCGTTGGACGAGCGCATCGGCCGCTTTCACCTGTGGGTCATTCTCCAGTGCAATACTCCCGGCATCACCTCGTCCAACCGGCACGACAATGCGCACCAGCGCCTCTTCGGTGCGTCCATACAGCGCCGCATCTCGCAACAGGTCCCACTTCACCCGGTATTCGCTGCTCTCTTGTCGACCCCGTCCCTGATACCAGTAGTAGACCAACGCGCGCACACCCTGATTCGCAAGAATCACGCGATTGGTCGTCCCGCCGTTGATTGCGCCAGGCAGCGCCACCCGCTTGCTGGTGAGAATTTCCCAGCCGGCGCCCGGCAAGCAGTTCTTCGGCGAATGAATCGTTTTGCCCTGTACCTGACGATCGTAGTAGCCGACATACACCGTAAACGCGGTCAACGAGTCCCGCCGAAAATCACGCATGACGTAGTGCGACATCCCGGCAATTCGCTGCTCGAGCGTGTCGATCACGATATCACGACCTGGATAGTCGAGCAGGACCTGCGGGATGCTGGCGATTGGCTGGGTCGGAGGCATGACATGCTGTTCGCGCATACCGGACACCAGCAGGACACCCAGACCTAGAATGGCCGCAGGCGTGAACAAGGCCGCCTGTTTCATGTGGCCGCTCCCTGGCCGCGAAGCGCCAGCCGCTCGACGCCGCCAAGCGCCCAGGTCAACAACGCCGTTACCAGGAACGCTCCACCAAACATGACCATGCCCTCGCTGGTGTGCATGAATCCCTGCCCCATTTCGGGGCTCACGTACAGGACCAGAAACCCGGTGAGAAATACCCGAAAGCCGTTGATGAGAATCGCGACCGGAATCGTCAAGGCAACCAGCAGCAGTCGCAGCGGCCACGTGCGCAGGAACAGCGCTCCCATGAGGACGCCGAGGCTCAGCAATGCGGTCAGCGAACGCAAACCGCTGCACGCTTCGGCGACAAAGAGCTCCTGTCCCGGAATGCGAATCACATTGCCGGAGAGTCGCACGGGAATGTTCCGCCACTCAAGTAATCCCGCACCGATCTGTGAGGCCATGAACTGCAGCGGCAAGGCGACGGAATTGAGAATGACTTCCGGGATCGGGATTGACAGCGACACCAAGGTGAATGGCAACCACCAATGCAGCAGTTGCCGAAAGCCGGCGTGCCACACCACCAGCGCGCCAAGCGCGAGAATCATCGAGCAGCGCATGACGAACAGTTCGGCGGCCAGGTCGGCGGCGTATCGAAATATCACCGCAACGATCAACATGCACAGACCGAGCACGTACTGCGGCTTCGCCTCCTTCACAATTCCGGCGCGCGCCGCCAACCAGAGCGACAACGGCGCCAACAGGAGGCCGTGACCCGAGTTGGGATCGTTCCACCACGCGTCGGCCAACAGTTGCGCCGGTTTTGCGAAGAGCAGCATGAACGCGATCGCCGTCAATCCGTGGGCCGCCAGCGCCATCGCTGGCATCGCTTTCAGGAATTGAATCGCGTCTCGCGCGGGCAAAGTGATGGAGGTTGGAGCGGTCACTTGGATAGTCGGAAGCGAATTCGGGAGTTCTGAATGTACGGGATCGCGCGAGCCACGCGTCCGTGGCGGTGAACCACCCGAAGGACGACTGGCGAGGGGACACTGTCACTGCCACGGAATTGAAGCAAACATCCTGGGCGAGCGCTCATGCTTGCGTGCCCATCCCGAAATATCGGCATTCAGGGCGCCAGAAGTACCACCCGCTCACACTCGCCCCCGGAATCATGGCGTAGGTCTCCGTTAACTGCATCCCCGCGCGCGTTACCGCCTCGGTGAGATCGAACAGCGGGCCCTTGGCAGTGTGGTCTGGACACGCCGGATACCCCGGAGCCGGACGGATGCCCTGATACCGCTCCTTGATCAGGTCCACATTGGCCAAGGCTTCATTTGGCGCGTACGCCCAATACTCCCGTCGCACGCGCTCGTGAAGCCGTTCGGCGAACGCTTCAGCCAGCCGATCGGCGAGTGCCTTGGCCATGATCGATCCATAGTCGTCGTGATCGGACTCGAACTCGGCCACCAGCGATTCCAGACGGTGACCGGCAGTTACCGCGAACGCCCCAACGTAGTCCAGAACGCCGCTGTCTCTGGGCGCCACGAAATCGGCCAGACAATAATTTGGCCGCCCTGTCCCGCGCTTGTCCATCAGCTGTCGCGGCATCACCAGTCGCGCGACAATGGTCGCTCTCGTCTCGTCAGCGTAGAGCTCCACGGTATCGTCTACGGCGTTGGCCGACCAGAACCCGAACGCCGCCCTCGCCTCGAGCCGATCTTCGCGAACAATTCTCGCCAGCAGTTCCTGCGCATCGGCGAAAAGCGATCGAGCCGTTTCTCCTACCAGCGGATCCTGCAGGATGGTCGGGTAGTGGCCCGCCAGTTCCCACGTCTGGAAAAATGGCGTCCAGTCGATCCGCTCGATCAGCTCCTGAAGCGGGTAGTTCGCCAGTGTCTTCGGACCGGTAAAGGTTGGTACCGGTACGGGCACCGTGAGGTCGATCGGCACGCGATTCGTACGCGCCTGTTCCACGGAAATGAGCCGTTCATTCGCACCACGCGCCGCACGCGCCACACGAAGGCGCTCGTACTCGCTCCGCACGTCGGCCGCGAACTGTGTCTTCCGGTCGTCGCTGAGCAGGGAGCTGGTTACACCAACCGCTCGCGACGCATCAAGCACATGCACGACGGGCCCGGAATAACCCGGCTCGATTTTCAACGCGGTATGCGCCTTGCTGGTGGTCGCACCGCCAATGAGCAGCGGGATGGTAAATCCCTGTCGTTCCATTTCCGTGGCTACAAAGGTCATTTCCTCAAGCGACGGCGTGATCAGCCCCGACAACCCGATCACATCGGCGTGCACCTCACGCGCCTTCTCGAGAATCTTCGCGCACGACACCATCACGCCCATGTCCACCACTTCGTAGCCGTTACACTGCAGTACCACGCCAACGATGTTCTTGCCGATGTCGTGCACATCACCCTTGACGGTGGCCATGAGTACGCGACCAGCGCTCTTGGACGTCGCCGTTTTAAGCGCTTCAATAAAGGGAATCAGATGCGCGACGGCTTTTTTCATCACGCGCGCGCTTTTCACCACCTGCGGCAGGAACAGCTTTCCTGCCCCGAACAGGTCGCCCACCACGTTCATACCGCGAATGAGAGGCCCTTCAATCACGTCAATGGGATGCGCCGCGCTCTGGCGCGCCTCCTCGGCGTCTTCCACGACCCACTTGTCGATCCCGTGCACCAGCGCGTGCGACAGCCGCTCATCCACAGGCAAGTCGCGCCACGCCAGATCAGTGGCAGCCTTGGCGGCTCTCCCTTTGGCAGAATCGGCAACCTCCAGCAGTCGCTCAGTCGCATCGACCCGACGCGCCAACACCACATCCTCGACGCGCTCGCGCAGGTCGGCCGGAATGTCTTCGTACGGGATCAGCTGACCGGCATTCACGATGCCCATGTCCATGCCGGCCTTGATCGCGTGGTACAGGAACACCGCATGCATCGCTTCGCGCAACGGATTGTTGCCGCGAAACGAGAACGACATGTTGCTCACGCCGCCCGACACATGCGCGTGTGACAGTGTGCGCTTGATTTCCCGCGTGGCATCGAAGTAGGCGATCGCGTACTCGGCATGCTCTTCGATTCCGGTGCCGATCGCGAAAATATTCGGGTCGAAGATGATGTCCTGTGGCGGAAAGCCCACCTTTTCGGTGAGCAGCGTGTAGGCGCGCGTGCAGATGGCGACTTTTCTCTCGGCGCTGTCTGCCTGTCCCTGCTCGTCGAACGCCATCACGATCACCGCGGCGCCATAGCGGCGCACGAGACGCGCCTGCCGCAGGAACTCCGCCTCGCCTTCCTTGAGGGAAATGGAGTTCACAACGCCCTTTCCCTGCAGGCATTTCAATCCGGCTTCGATTACGCTCCACTTGCTGGAGTCAACCATCACGGGCACGCGTGAGATGTCCGGCTCCGAGGCCACCAAATTGAGAAACGTGACCATCGCCTTCTGGGAGTCCAACAATCCCTCGTCCATGTTCACATCGATAATCTGCGCGCCGCTTTCCACTTGCTGGCGGGCGACGACCAGCGCATCGCCGTAGTTTCCTTCCAGAATCAGCGTGGCGAATCTGGCCGACCCCGTGACATTGGTGCGTTCACCCACGTTCACGAAGTTCGTGTCAGGGCCCATGGTCATCGGCTCGAGCCCGGCGAGTCGCAGGCGCGGCTCAATGGTTGGAATCGTTCGCGGCGTAACGCCGTTCACCGCTTCGGCAATGGCGCGAATGTGCGCCGGTGTGGTGCCGCAGCAGCCCCCAACAATGTTGAGCAAGCCGCTCGTGGCCCATTCGCGCAAGTGTATCGCCATCGTTTCCGGCGACTCGTCATACTCTCCGAATGCGTTGGGAAGCCCGGCGTTGGGGTGTGCGCTCACATGCGTGTCGGCAATCCGCGACAGCTCCTGAACGTAAGCCCGCAGCTGCTCAGCGCCGAGCGCACAATTGAGTCCAATGGAAATGGGCTGCACGTGCGACATCGAGGTCCAGAACGCTTCGGCCGTTTGACCCGACAGCGTGCGGCCGCTGGCATCGGTGATTGTGCCCGAGATCATCACTGGCACGCGCACACCATGCGCGTCGAAGTACTGTTCGATGGCGAACAGCGCCGCCTTGGCATTGAGCGTATCGAATATCGTTTCAACCAACAGGAGGTCGGCACCTCCATCCAGCAGCCCCTGAATGGAAGTGGTGTACGCCGAAACGAGCTGATCGAAGGTGACGTTTCGGGCGCCGGGGTTCTCCACCTCCGGCGAGAGGGAGGCGGTGCGATTCGTGGGACCCAGCACGCCTGCAACGAATCGTGGTCGCGACGGGTCTCTGGTTTCGAAGTCGTCGGCAATGCGGCGCGCCAGCGAGGCGGCCGCCACATTGATTTCGTATGACAGCTCCTCCATGCCATAGTCGGCCATGGAAATGGCATTGGCATTGAAGGTGTTCGTCTCGAGGATGTCGGCTCCACTCTCGAGATACTCGCCGTGAATTGCGCCAACGATGTCTGGCTGCGTGATCGCCAGCAGGTCGTTATTTCCCTTGAGGTCGGACGGCCAGTCGGCGAATCGGGTACCGCGATACTCGGATTCACCCAGCCGATACGTTTGGAGCATGGTCCCCATGGCCCCGTCGATCAGCAAAATGCGCTGCGCGAGGAGCTCCGGGAGCCGGGAAATACGGGACGCGCGATTCAGGCTGGTCGTCATCACGAGGTAGCGTTTGGCAAAGGATTATCTTAGTAAGCTATTCATGACGACCGTGACCGAGCACCTGACACAGAAATCTTCGTTCGCATCGCACCCCCGGGCCGCGATGATGCGTCGGCTATTGGACCCCGAACAGGTAGTGCTGTTCGACGGGGCCATGGGAACGATGTTGTACGCGCGGGGCGTCTTCATCAACCAGTGCTACGACGAGCTGGCGCTCCGGTCGCCCGACCTGGTTCGCGAGATCCATTCGGCCTATGTGAAGGCGGGCGCCGAGGTGTTGGAGACCAACACGTTCGGCGCAAATCGGCTCAAGCTCACGCAGTATGGACTGGAAGGGCAGGTCGCCGCGATCAATGCGCGGGCCGCAGAACTGGCCCGAGAGGCGGCAGGTGAGCAGCGATTGGTTGCTGGTGCCGTTGGACCGCTGGGGGTGCGTCTCGAACCATATGGGGC
>JANOKE010000493.1:0-10387 GCA_031419135.1 Gemmatimonadaceae bacterium | reverse complement strand
GGTAGCCGCCTGTGTGCGGATGGTGGCGGGATTGGCCTCGTCGAATTCACCCACCGTGAAAAATGTCGGCACGGTGATGTTTTTCAACTCTTTCGTGACGTCGTACCGTTTGAGTGTGCCAATGATGGTGAACTCACTCGGGCCCTGAAAGTACATGTACTGCTCCATGCCGGCTGTTTTCATGGTGCTGTCCCAATCGGCCTGTCGCACGTGACGCACCACATAGCGTGCCATGAATTCGTTATTGGCGGCCTCGTACTCCGGCCCTTCGAACTTGCCGGACGTTTCGGCGTTGGCGATGGCCCGTTGCAACGAGTCCGGCAACTTCTTAAGCAGGCCCTTCGCGTTTGCCTCCCAACTGGGGATGTTCAACGCCGCGCTCATTAGTGTGAGGCTGGCCACGTGCATGGGATGTGCCTTGTAGTATTCGTATCCGAGAATTGTCCCCCACGAATGGCCAACGATGTGTACCTGTTCATATCCCAGCTTGGCGCGTAGGGCTTCGAGTTCGGCAACGAAGTGCGCGATGTTCATCTTTGTGGTGTCGGTTAGCCGGTCCGACTTGCCGTTGCCGAGTTGGTCGTAGCGCACCACGGGACGATCAGTGCTGAGTCCTTCCATCGGCTTCATATAGAACGAGCCGTACCCCGGTCCACCGTGCAAAAGGATGACAGGAGTCGCGGTACCACTGCCTGAGACCTTGTACCAGATGTTGCCGCCATCCACTGCGAGCATGGCTTCGCCGGCCGGCAGCACTGGCGTTGCTACAACCGCTGAATCACTCGCTGCTGGTTTCGGCGTTTTCTCTGCAGTGCAACCGACCACCAACAAACCGGCCAGTGCCGCTGCAGTGTACTTGAGCAGTTCACGCATGGTTGAACCCTCGGGGGAAAGTGTGCGTGCTCGTAATCTCTCCGCGTCACGCCTTCCCGTCCAACCGGCGGCGTCAGACCTTTGGGCACCCCAACATTCCGGAGCCTCGCCATGCCCAGCCGAGTTCGCCATCTGTCTGTCTGCGCCACTGCACTGGCGACAGCACTGGGGGCCTGCGCCAGCGCCTCTACGCCTCGCGGCAGCGCAGACCCAGCACCTGCTACGCCGCGATGGCTGGCAACCTGGAGTCCGAGCCAAAGCGCGACGGCCGTGAGACCACCGGCCGGCACAGCGGATCCCGTGCCGACCTACATAAACGCCACCATTCGCGAAGTCGTCCGCACCACCATTGGCGGCGACAGTGTGCGTATTCGCATCTCCAACGAGTTTGGTGACCGACCGCTTCGCATCGGCGCCGCGCACGTCGCGCGACGCGTCGCCGGGTCCACCATCGATGCCGCAACCAATCGCGCGCTCACGTTCGGCGGCAAGAGCGAGGTGATCGTGCGCACGGGCGCGGTCGTCACCAGCGATCCGATTCCGTTCGCCGTACCCACGTTGGGCGATCTGGCGGTGAGTCTTTACTTGCCCGACTCCACGCGCACCACCACACGACATGCGCTTGGCGTACAAACGACCTACGTCTCCAGGAACGGCAATCAGGCTGCGAGCAGCACGTTTGCCGCCGACACGACGCTGCGTTCGTGGATTTTCCTGACGACTGTCGAGGTAACGAATGCGCGGGCCACTGGGACCATTGTCGCGATCGGCAACTCGATCACCGATGGCTACGGGGCCACGCCCGATTCCAACCGACGCTGGCCCGATGTGCTCGCTCGCCGACTGCTTACGTCGCCGTCAGAACCGGTCAAGTCGGTCGTCAACGCCGGCATTTCCGGCAATCAGGTGCTGACGTTTGGTGCTGGACCCAGTCTGGTCGCGCGCTTCGATCGCGATGTGTTGACGCAGCCGGGCGTCACGCATGTCATCGTGATGGAAGGCATCAACGATATCGCGCGCGATGCTGTCAACCGCATGAGTGCCGACGACATCACCTTTGCGTATCGTCAGCTCATCGACCGCGCACACGAACGCGGTATTGTTGTATACGGCGCGACACTCACGCCGTTCGAGCGCCTGATGCCAGTGCAGGAGGCAAAGCGTACAGCCATCAACACGTGGATCCGCAGCAGCGGTGCGTTTGACGGCGTGATTGACTTCGACAAGGTCACGCGCGATCCCGCACAACCGCTCCGACTCCTGCCGCTGTACGATTCGGGCGACAAGCTGCATCCCAGCGATGCGGGATATCAGGCGATGGGTGAGTCGATTGACCTGACGCTGTTTCGCACAAAACGTCGCGAGTAACATCGCAGCACGGCCGTTACGCTGATTCCCAGAGCGCCCGAATTGGCACCGCGTACAATCCGTCTCCGAAACTGGCGGTTGTTGTACCGTCGTACAGGACGACGCCGTGCGTGAATTGCTTGCCTGCTGCCTGCTGCAGTTTCCGTATTCCGCGAAAATCTGACGCGGTGACAGTGGCGCTTGCCTTGACCTCGACGCCAGCAATGGCACCGGCGCCTTGCTCCAAAACCAGATCTACTTCGACACCGTCGCGATCGCGGAAGTGATAGAACGTGATTGGTGTTTCTCGCCAGCTCGCCTGCCGTTTCAGCTCCTGTAGCACAAATGTTTCCAGCAACGGCCCCAACACCTCGCGATTGCGATCAAGGTGCGCTGCGTCGAGGCCGAGTATGGCGCAGGCCAATCCGGTATCGCCAACGTGCAGCTTCGGGGTCTTCACCAATCGACTCAATTGATTATTGTGCCAGGCGGGAAGTCGCTCCACGAGGAACACACGCTCGAGCAGCGTGACGTAGTCGTGAATCGTCTGTCGAGTCAGTTGAAACGGACCCGCAAGGTCGGCGACATTGATGAGGCGCGCGGTGTGGGTTGCTGCCATGCGCAGCAGTCTGGGCATCGCGTCCAGCGATCGGATGCGCGTAAGGTCGCGCACGTCGCGCTGGACCTGCGTTTCCACGTAGTCGCGGTACCACGCGGCTCGCCGCATCGGTGTCCGACGTGCGAGGGCTGCTGGGTACCCGCCAGCAACAATGCGCTCGGCCAGCGACACACCGAGCCGCTCGGTGATTCTCGTTTTGAATCCTTGCCCAAACAAGGTATCGAGGAAGCGTGGAGGTCTGCGCGCCAATTCACACTGCGCCAACGGATGTAGTCGCAGAATGCCCATGCGCCCGGCCAACGAGTCGGCCACACGCGGCACAAACAACACATTGGCCGATCCCGTCAGGATAAACCGCCCTGGCACGCGACGCTGATCCACCGCGTGTTTGATGGCCAGGAACAGCTCGGGCACGCGCTGGACCTCATCCAGTATCGCGCGCTCAGGCAGTCCCGCGATGAACCCCACGGGATCCTGCTGTGCCGCTTCCCGCGCCGCCTCCTCGTCAAAGGACACATAGTGATATCGGCGACGGGCACCAACCGAGCGTGCCAATGTGGTCTTCCCACTCTGTCGCGGCCCGTGAATGAGCACGACGGGCGTGTCGGCCAGCGCCTCGCGGAGACGAGGCGCGAGGTAGCGCGGATAGGCCGGAGCGGCAGGCGGCATCTTCGGGATTCTGTGGAACTCGGCTAATCGCTAATTCAGGGAACGGCTGATCGCTAATAGTAGTATCGGCTGATCGCTATTACGAGTACCGGCTGATCGCTATTCCTGACCCCTTCCGGCCCCCCTGTGTCGCTGTCCGTTCATCCCAGGACCAGACTGGAGTCGTGATCCTCGCCGCGCCAACGCCCTGCGCTCCCAGACCGTACTATCAGTTGCCCCCCAAACGACCCCCGTCGTACCCTCCCGCCAGCACAGCACGCCAGATCGTGAACTCGCTCCGCTCCAGCGGCCTCGCCCCGCTCACTCTCTTCGCCGCCCTGCTCCTCGGCTGCACCGCTGGCAAAGAGCCCGCCGCCGACTCCACAGCCGCCACACCCGCGCATGACATGTCGTCCATGCCTGGCATGTCCGGCATGGACGCACCCGTCACCATCCCCAAGGGCGCGATCTACACGACCGCCGACGTGCATTTCATGCAGGGCATGATTGCACATCACGCGCAGGCCATCTTCATGTCACGACTCGCCGAGTCGCATGGTGCCAATCCGCGCCTGATTCGATTCGCCAACAAGATCGATCAATCGCAGGTGGCTGAGATCCGGCTCATGCAGGAGTGGCTCGTGGCGAACGGACAGACCGCGCCCGACACGTCGTCGTATCACACGGTCATGATGTCGGGGATGCTGACCGCCGCGCAGATCAAAACGCTGGAAGCGGCGCGCGGGCCTGAGTTCGACGGGCACTTTCTCACCATGATGATCCAACATCACGAGGGCGCGCTCAAGATGGTGGCCGATCTCCTGGCGTCACCGGGTGCGGCGCAGGATGTCGACGTGTCCGTCTTCGCGAACGATGTGCACGCAGTGCAGACGGCCGAGATTGGGACGATGTACCAGATGCTTGAACAAGTTCCCGCCAAACCCTGAAGTTCCCTGACACTGCCATGAGCCTTTTACCGGAGTCGAATCTGATGGGACATGTTCGCAGGATGTGCGCGCTCGCCGCACTCTCTCTCACTATCGTGTCGACGCTTGACGCGCAGACGTATCCGACCGGCAAGGACGCGCGCAACGGATTGAAGTCCGGGGTGCTTGACGCCGGTGTCGCGTCCGAAGGCATGAAACTCGTGTCGTTCACACCAAAGTCCGCCGAGTTCGACTCGACGCGCGGACTCACATTCGTGAATTCGGACTTGGCGTTTCGCGGCAACTATGTGTATCAGGGCAACTTTGCCGGCTTCTCCATTTGGGACGTGAGTAACCCGGCCAAGCCGGTCAAGGCGGCGGCGGTGTCGTGCATTACGTCGCAGGGTGACCCGTCCATCTACGGCAACCTGCTGTTCCTCTCAGCGGAAGGCGGCGGCAATCGCAATGACTGCGGCAAGGGTGGCGTGCAGGATCCCAAAGATCACATGGCAGGCGTGCGCATCTTCGACGTGTCTGATCCGCGCCATCCGAAGCTCGTGACGAATGTGCAGACGTGCAAAGGGTCGCACACGCATACCATTGTGCCGAGCAAGAAGGACAAGGGCGTCATCTACATCTTTGTGTCGGGCAGCGGCGCCCCGCGGCCTGAAACGGAAGTGGCTGGTTGCAAAGCAGGCACCGATCCCGCCGATCCAACCAACTCGTTGTTTCGACTGGATGTGATCAAGGTGCCGTTGGCCACGCCCGAGAAATCAGAAGTCGTGACAGGCGCACGCATCTTCACCGGTATGGAGCCCGCACCGCGTCGCGCGGGGGCTGGCGCAGGTCGTGGTGGTCGCGGTCGTGGTGGTGATACCACCGGCGCGCCGGCACCGCCACCGCCGCCGCCAACGGGCCCGCGCAATTGTCATGACGTGTCGGTGTATCCGGAGAAGAATCTGCTGGCCGGCGCATGCGGGAGTTATGGCATTCTGGTGGACATTTCGAATCCGGAAAAGCCGGTTCGTCTGGACGCGGTTGCGGACACCAACTTCTCGCTGTGGCACACGGCCGTGTTCAGCAACGACGGCAACAAGGTGGTGTTTACCGATGAATGGGGCGGCGGCACGTCACCGATGTGTCAGGCGAACAGCATGCTGGAGATGGGCGGTAACACCACGCTCACGATCACCAAGGACAAGAAGCTCAAGCAGGGCGCGTACTTCAAAATCCCCACCGCACAAACCGCACAGGAAAACTGTGTGTCGCACAACGGATCACTGGTACCTGTGCCAGGTCGCGACATCATGGTGCAGGGCTGGTATCAGGGCGGCGTGGACGTGATCGATTTCACCGATCCCAACAAGCCGTTCGAGATCGCGTTCTTCGATCGCGGTCCCATTGATGCACCACCGCTGGTGGATGCCGGACCTCCAGGCGCCGCTCGCGCCGCTCCCGCGCGTGGAACAATTGGCGGATCGTGGGGCGCGTACTACTACAACGGCCTGATCTTCTCGTCCGAACTGGCGCGCGGCATGGACATCATCGAACTCACGCCCAGCGACAAGCTCTCGGCCAATGAAATTGCGGCCGCCAAGTTGATCAAACTGGACCAGTTCAATCCGCAGAGTCAGCCGAAGATCGTGTGGCCCGCCGCGTTCCCGGTGGTGCGGTCGTATCTCGATCAACTGGTGCGTAACAACGGTCTCGCTGCGGCGCGCACAACAGCCATTGGCAGCGCGCTGAATGCGGCCGAAGCGCAGACAGGTGCAGCGCGGCGCGCTTCGCTGAACAAGCTCGCGGCCGAGGTGGCAAAGGACGCAGCCGGTGCCAAAGATGGTGCCCGCGTGAAGACGATGGGGCGGGCGATCAAGGATCTGGCAGCGGTGAGGTAGGCAAAGGAGAAGGGAGAAGGGAGAAGGAACGACGGGAGACGTCCAGCCAGCTGGATGTCTCCCGTCTCCCTTCTCCAGTCTCCCGTCTTCCTTTTTCGCCCCCAACGCCCCGCTTCGTTCGTTCGTTCACCTCACCACCCCAACGCAAAAGCTGCCCACCGGAAGCCCCACTACCTTCGTGAGCACCAGCAGCGCATCGAAGGCTGTCACGTCGCCATCGCAGTTGGCGTCGCCATTGGGCCAACGCACGGAGCCGCCGGGCACCGGCAAGCCCACCACCGACGACAGGATGGCCTGCGCATCAAGAGCCGACAGGACACCATCGTTGGTGATGTCACCGCGCAGTCCGGCCACGTTTACGTCGAGGGCAAACATGCCGCGACCGTGCGTGGCAGCAATGAGGCGACCGCGCGTTTTGTCGAACACCAGATCGTACACCGCCACCACCGGCAGGCCGTTGGTGACTGGCGTCCACGACGACGCACCGCGCGCCAGCGCGAACACCCCGATGTCGGTGCCGATGTTCAGTTCACCAAGTCCTGGCTGCAGGGTGATGGCGAGCACTGGCACATCGGGGAGATCAAACGACACGTTGGTCCAGCTCTCGCCAAGATCGGTGGTCTTGAAAACGTGCCCGCCACCAAAGCCCCCGAACACCACGTACGCGGTTTTCGGATCTCGCGGATCGAGCGCAAAATCGGACACAAAACGAGTGGGCAATCCCGATGTCGCCACCGCCCAGGTTTGTCCGAGATTCCTGGTGACGCGCACATTGCCGTCACTGAGTCCAACGACGATCACCTGAGAGTCTACCGGTGAGACCGCGATGGCAGAGATCGTTCCGAATCCCGTTCTCGAAAGATCGGGACTGATTGGCGTCCAGCTCACCGCGCGATCGCCCGTTCGATACAACCGATAGGTACCGAAATACAGCGCGTTGGGATTGACGGGGTCCATGACCAGCGGTGGGATGAACTGCCCACGATCCGATTGCGCAATGCCATTCACCGCCAACAGAAAATTCGTGGAACCCGGATCTCGGCGACGCGGCCCGCCACCCCCGCCGGTGCCAGTCCACTGTGTTTCCGCATAGGCCGTGGTGCCCAGTCGATGATCGATGGCCGTATAGCCACCATCTCCGCCCAGCACTATCGGCCACGCATTCGCGCCCGTCCATTCGAGTGTACCGTTGTCCTGGGTGCCGGCGGAAATGGTGTTGGCGGAGAGTGGGCTTACAGAAACGCCCGAGTAAAACTGCGTGAGCGCAAGATTGGTGTTGAGACTCGTCCACGTTGAGCCACTGTTCACCGACCTCCAGATTCCGCCATCGTTGCCCACATAAACCGTACCGGGCAGCGCGGGGTCCCACGCCACGGCGTGATGGTCAACGTGTGGTCCGGGCACTAACGCGAACGTTGCCCCGCCGTTGATGGAACGAAAGAGGCTCACGCCGCCAAACAGCAGCGTGGAAGCCGACGACGGATCGACACCGATGGACATGTCGTACCAGCACTGCGTGCCGCACGAGGCGCCCGTGGCCGCGAGTTTTGTCCACGTCGTGCCGGCGTCGATGCTCTTCCAGATTCCCAGCAAGGTAAGATCGGTCGTCTTCATGAACGACGCGTACAGGGTTTGCCCATCCGATGGCGCAATCGCCAGATTGGATCGGCCGTTTTCACTGATGGGAAGTCCGCCAGCCAATTTCGTCCACGTGATACCGGTATTCGTGGACGTGTAGATACCATTGTTCGCGGAAAAGCTGGTCGCGCCAATTCCGGCGAACAGCGTAGCGGGCTGCGTTGGATCAACCACAAGATCGGTGGTGACGCCGGTGAGAACGCGTGTCCAGGAGAAACCGCTGTTGGCAGACCGATACAAGCCGAAGTCACTGGCGGCGAAAATCACGGTGGTTGAGATGGAACCGGCCGTGGCACGATCAATGAGCAGGCGGGAAATGCGCGCGCCGCCCGTTGGCGTGTCGAACGTGCTGGCGCCAAATTGCGACCAGGTTGCGCCACCATTCACGGATCGCAATATGCCGCAACCGTAGTAGCTGTCACCGCTGAAATTCTGTTCGCCGGTTCCGGCGTACACGATTTCCGGATTGACCGGATCGATGACCACCGAACCCATGGCCAGCGAACACTGATCGTCGGTAAGCGGCGCCCAGGTGGTGCCGCCGTTCACGGTCTTCCAGACGCCGCCTTGCGCGCCACCCACATAGATGATCTGTGAATTTGTTGGATGAATGGCGATCGTGTTCAACCGCCCCGTGGACGGATTGGATCCGCTCAGCGGCGCCGGCCCAAGCGGCGTCCATATCGAAGCGGACGGCGGGCTTCCAAACGCCATCGCCTTGCGCTGTCGAACCGACTGCGGCCAGCGACTCTCCATTTGCATCAGCGCGCGGCTACGCGCACCAAAGGGAATGCGACCCGATGCGTCGGCCCGTTGTTCGATGAAGTAGCGCAACGCGCCCGCGGGATCGTCAGTGCGGATGTCCACCTGCGCCGCGGCCGGCGTGGCGCACAGCGCCGCCAAACTGGCCGAACCGATCGCCAATGCCAGCAGCATGCGAGGCCGCATGCGGGATACGGGTGCGCCTGAAAGCGTGCTCATGGTTGGGCCTCTGGGGTCATCATCGGTGCTTGCGCCTGCATCATTGGCGCTCACGCACGATAAACGTGATGCGGTTGCTCCGTCCGTTCACGTTCTCCACGTGCACGGGCCAGGCACCAGTGGTCACGGGCACATCTCGCGTACCGTCGTGTGTCCGCACGGTGAGTGGTGCAATGAATCGAATCCGCGTTCCGTTGCCTTCCGATGGCACCACGGCGGCTTCGCCATCTCCAAAGCACACTCTATTGCCCGTTGAGGCAAACCCGCTTCCGTACATCACGATCTCGAGTACCTGATCGCGCTCGATCGATCCACGTTGTGGCGTGAGGGAATCAATTCGCACCTGAGCTGGCGCGCTGCCGGTCGCTGCAAAAACGCTCGCCGAGTTCTCGGAAAACCCAGATACTGCCATCGCGGCCACCAGACTCGCACCGGTGCTATCAGTGAGTTCACGCAACTGCAAACGCAAATCCGCCAAGGCTCCAAGGCGCGCGCGATGCATGAGCACCGTAACGAGTAATCCGTCTGCAAAACCCTTTGGAGCGATTCCGGCCACGGCAATGGATCCGGCAACTGTGGCATTCGCCATCTGCACTCCGGCGTGCGAATCGACCCGCTCGGCACGCATCATGGTGGAATCGTAGTGCACGACCACGTGGAAGCTGACAATGCGGTCAGTGCCCGGAGCGACAAGCATGAGTCGCACGGTAACCAGACTGTCTGCTGCCTGGCCAACGCTGGCGGGCTCGAGATAGAGGCGTCCACGCTGTGACCATGCTGACGTCGCGCACACGGTGCCAACCATCAACCCGGTCGCAACAACGACAACCATGCGGTGGATTACACGGGCAATTCCAGTTGTCGGCACACGAATCCGTACGGCGACACGGGTCCGTGCGGCGACACGCGCCGAACTCGGCACGTAAGCGACGCGCATCAGGCCGCGATCAGTGCAGAGTCCGCTCACGCTGCACTGCGGACAACGTTCGCAACGCGGGCAACTGGCTTGCATAGTCGACGTCATTCAATTCGTCCACGATCAGCGACATGGATTCGAGCGACCGCGCTTTTCGAACACGAAAACGGAGTGCGAACAACTTGCCGTCTCCAAAACCGGCAACGGCCGCACCGGCCACAATCACACGCCCTGAATCGGTATTGACGGCCCGCAGAGCACCGGGAAGGGGCGTGTCTCCGATGAACTCCAGATAGGCAGGATCGTATAGCAGCTGCGCCCGGAAGCTGCCGAAGGCGACACCCTTGCTCGCATGTTCGGCGTTTCCCACGACGATCACTTCGGTTCCGACTGTTGGCTGGTCGTCGGATACGGAAAGCCACGACGTGGGACCCACCGACTTGGCGGTCGCGGCCAACGGCGTGGTGAGCACCGGTTGGCGGTCACACGCCGCGATGAGCATGGCGACGACCACCAGGCAGATTGACGACTTCATGCGTTCCTG
>JANOKE010000492.1:0-1495 GCA_031419135.1 Gemmatimonadaceae bacterium | reverse complement strand
GGAGAACACCGAACAGCAGGCCCCCGTCCCGGACTCAGCGCCGGACATGGGCGGGCTGCGCAAGCTGCTTGGTGTGCGGACAGTGGCACGGCAGGACAAGCAAGCGCGGTTCACAGCGCTCCTGCATCACGTCACCGTTGAACAGCTCAGGGTTAGCTTCTTCGCGTTGAAGCGGAAGGCGAGCCCGGGGGTGGACGGCGTGACGTGGCAGGCGTACGTGACGACCCTCGACACACGGTTGCAGGACCTGCATGACCGTGTCCATCGCGGGGCGTTCCGGGCGCAACCCTCGAAGCGAGCCTACATCCCCAAGGCCGATGGCCGCCTCCGGCCGCTGGGTATCGCGGCGCTGGAGGATAAAATCGTGCAGCACGCCTTGGTGATGGTACTCAACGAAGTGTACGAGGCAGACTTTCTGGGGTTTTCCTATGGGTTCCGACCGGGTCGCGGCCAGCACGATGCGCTGGACGCGCTCTCGGAAGGGCTGATGGGCAAGCGCGTGAATTGGGTGCTCGACGCAGACATTCGCGGATTCTTCGACACGCTGGACCACGAATGGCTGATGAAGTTTGTGGCGCACCGGATCGCCGACCGTCGGGTGCTTCGGCTCATCCAGCAATGGCTCCGAGCAGGCGTGTCTGAGGATGGCGAGTGGTCGGAGACGAAGGTCGGCACGCCGCAAGGGGCGGTGATCTCACCGCTACTGGCGAACGTCTACCTGCACTACGTCTTTGATCTCTGGGTACAGCAGTGGCGTACGCAGCACGCGACCGGGGAGGTGATCGTGGTCAGATATGCGGACGACATTGTGATGGGCTTCCAACATCAGCAGGACGCAGCGCGGTGTATGGCTGCGTGGCAGGCGCGATTGGCACACTTCGGGCTCACACTGCACCCGGACAAAACGCGCCTCCTGGAATTCGGTCGGTTCGCGACGACGACGCGGAAGGCGCGGGGCGAGGGCAAGCCGGAGACATTCGACTTCCTCGGATTCACGCATATCTGCGGCAAGACCAGGGCGAAGGGCACCTTCTGCGTGCTCCGCAAGACGATGAAGAAACGCCTTCGGGCGAAACTCCACGCGGTGAAGGAGGAGCTTCGCGTGCGTCGGCACGACCCGGTGCCAGAAGTCGGCGCTTGGGTACGACGCGTGGTGCAAGGATACTTCAACTACCACGCCGTGCCTCGCAATCTGGAAAGCCTCGAACAGTTTCGCACGCAAGTGACTCGTATGTGGTTCCGCGCGCTCCGACGTCGGGGTCAGCGGCATCGCATCACGTGGGACCGCTTCTCCCCTGTTGCCGCTCGTTGGCTCCCCCGTGCCCGTATCCTGCACCCTTGGCCCAGCGTGCGATTTGCCGCCAAACATCCGAGGTAGGAGCCGTATGCGGGAATACCGCTCGTACGGATCTGTGCGGGGGGCGCCGGGCAACCGGCGTCTCTACCGCGACCGCGGCGGACGTGTTACGCTACTCCCATCCGCCTGGCGAGTGGT
>JANOKE010000491.1:0-3661 GCA_031419135.1 Gemmatimonadaceae bacterium | reverse complement strand
GGCGCACGCGGCCGCAGCGCTGCACCGCCTTGAAGCACTCTCCGCGTCCAACTGGATATCCCGTCGTGCGCAGGCGCGCGAGGAAACCAACGCGAGCACGACGACAATTCCGATTGATCCACGTGTACTGATGATGGGTGTGGTCGACGCGTTACCCGACAACGCTATCGTGGTGGAAGAAGCGCTCACGGCAGCGGCCCCGTTGGCCCGCTTTCTGCCAATGCGTGATGTCAACAGCTTTTACGGACTGGCCAGCGGCGGTTTGGGCTTCGCGATGGCGGGCGCCATTGGGATCAGCCTCGCGCACAAGGGACGTCCCGTCGTGGCCGTCGTAGGCGATGGAAGTGCGCTGTATGGCATTCAGGCACTCTGGACCGCCGCCCATCTCCGAGTGCCAATTACCTACGTGATCATCAACAACCGCAGTTATCGGATCATCAAGGAGCGACTGGTGGCCGGCCGGCACTCCGATCGTTTCGTCGGTATGGACATGCGCGATCCACCGATCGACTTTGTCTCAGTGGCCAGAGGATTCGGACTGACCGCATGTTGCGTAACAAGCCCGGCTGATATTGACAGCACGCTCAAAGCGGCAATCCACCGTGGCGAACCGAATCTGGTCGAGTTCATTGTCGACGACGGGTTTGGGAACGGCACTGTCTGAACTCGATACTCTCCACTCCACAGCCCTCCGGTGAGGCATCATGCTGAACAGTCGACATTTCGTACTCGCATTCGCACTGGTCGTCGCCGGGTGCGCACACCGCTCCCCCACAGTCGATCCAGTCGCTCCATCAGTCTCCACGCGCAATTCCGACGTGATTTCGGCGGTGGAGCTGTCGGATCCGGCGGTTGCCGGCGACAACGCGTTGGACGCGGTGCGGCGACTGCGTCCGCGATTTCTCGCATCGCGCGGTCGGCAAAGTATCATGATCGCGGGTACGGGTGCCGTGATGGTGTCAACCAACGGCGGCCCCTTGCGGAGTTTGAGCGACTTGAGTCGCATGCGCACCAGCGAGGTTGCCGAAATTCGATTTCTGAGCGCGACCGATGCCGCGCAACGATTTGGCACGCTGTCCGGCAGTGGGCCGGTGCTGTTGGTGACGAGCAAGTAACCCGGCTTGCCAGATCCCATAAAGCTGGGTAGCTTGCTCGCATGAAAGCCACCATCGACTTTGATGACGCGCTGTATCGACGACTCAAGATCGAGGCCGCCCGCCGGGGGCGCACCGTCAGGGAGCTCGTTGCCGAGGGAGTCCGGCGTGTGCTCGATGCACCCGCAGCCCGCGATGCGTTAGCGGGCACAGACGCGACGGACACTCATTGGCGGCCGTCCTGGTTCGGGTCGCTCAATCGCTATGGCCGCGCGGTCGACGATCACTCGATGGGCGCCATTCAGGGAAGTATTGCCCGCGGCCGGGTCGAGTCGCGCCAGCGGTGAGCATCGGACTCGACACGTCCGTGGCGCTTCGTTTACTCACCGGTGCCCCGCCTGGTCAAGCGGAATCCGCACGCCTGCTCGTGGCCTCGGCGGCAGAGCCGGTCAGCATTTCGGACCTCGTGGTGTGCGAACTGTACTTCGCGTTGCGTCATCACTATGCCGTTTCACACGGCGATGCAGTCCGTGCAATCACCGCACTCCTGAGTGACCCGCGCATTCGCGCCTCCGGCATCGCCCTCACGGTGCTCAACTTGGCGCCCACCACGTCCACCAGCAAAACTCGGCCGGGGCTGATTGATCGACTCATCCACGCCGACTTCGTCCGCGACCATCTCGAGGTGGTGACGTTTGATCGGGGCCTCGCCCGTTTGCCAAACGTGCGGTTGCTGTAGTCGCACTGACTGGCCCTCTCTGACCGGCCTGATTGAACCGCAAAGTTCGCCAGGTACGCGAAGTTGAACCAGGAATCCGTTTCGGCGAGTCGAGCGACCGACCAACGGCGAGCGGCTCCTGGCCGAAAGCACGATGACGGCGACATGAGCATCACCGCTCCGCCTGCTCCTTGATATGCTGCAACACCCGCCCGTGAATCTTTGAAATGAGCTTGTCACCAAACACGGACCAATACCCCTCTGGATACAGCCGCATTTCATACCACGTGCTCCCTTCAAGGCGTGTGTGCCCGTTCGGCAGCGGAATTAGCCGGAACTCACCGCGCCGCGACGCGAAGTAGCCGTCAAGGTGCGGCGGAGTAACGTTGGCAAACGGACTCCATTCACTGAGTGGCGGTGGTGACGAATCAACAGTGAACGACAAGCGGCGGCCCGGCTCCCAGCGCGTGATGGGTTCAACAAACGGGCCGGTGGAGAAAACGCAGTAACGCACCGCGCCAATACCTGAGCCGCGTATTTCTGCCCATTTCGGATACGAAATGCCAACGCGAAAAACCAGATCGGTTGGTTCGGGCAACGGCGGAAACGCAATGACATTCTTCCACACAACGTCGGCGCTTGCGGCAATTTCAATAGACGACCGCACCTCGCGAAGGCTGGTGGGATCGAGTGCGCGATTGCCATCAATTGTCGCTGCCAGCGGCAGCATCATCACTGCCAGCAGTGATCCGGGCGACAGCCGGTTGTCATGCAATGCAATTTTGCGGCCGAGCGGGGCGCCCATCGCGCCAAGGACGAGGGCGAGTGGTGCAGCCATGGCCAGACACAGCGCGCCTTCAACGGCCATGAGCATGGCAATGCCGGCCACACACAAAGTGGTCATGGCCACTACCTGCAGTGTTTCGCGAACGCTGGCGGGGTAGCGCCGGTTAAAGAGAAACGCCGTTACCGCTCCCATGACAAACGGCGTTCCAATAAACAATGACGTGCCGTAGAGCCTCAGCGCGTACACACTGAGTGCCATCATGCCAAGGCCAATGGCAATTCCCGCGGCTATGGAAAGCAGTGCGCCGGGCAAGCGCCTTTCATACACCCAAGCTCCTTTAAGCTCCTTGAAAGCACACTCTGGCGGTTGTCAGACGTTCGAGACAGTATCATCGGGCGCGAAGTGAAATGCCCGCAGAAACTGGAACGGAGAGCGCCATTCCCCGACAGATCAGCGGGAAGCAATTCCCAATCGGAGACGTGAATGAGTCATAGAGGGAGGCATCCGGAGCCAAACATCGTCGAACAGGTAGTCGAAACGAAAGGCGCGGACTGGAATGAGTCCACTCAGCGCGTCGCGCGAACAGATGCGATCAGGCTTCTGGAGGCGCTCGTCGCCGAGTATGGCGTGGACGGTTCGCTGTCCGCTCTCACCAGTCACGGATTCAACAGCGCGTCGTACTCCTATCTGCTGAAGCCGCTGCACGATGAGGCAATGCGACGCCGCGCCGGCGCGTCGGCGGAAGCAGCGACCGTGGATCGTGCGGGAAGCGAAGCATGAGCACGCCGTTACGTACCACGGTTCGAGGAAGCAGGAAGCACGTGCTCGACTGGAGCGCACAACCGGCCTTCCCCGACCAGCTGTTGCTGCTCGCATCACCCGTCGACTGCCGTCGATCGATGGATCCCAGTTGGATGTCGCGCGGGTACGTCGCTCCCGCCGAAGCACGGCTCGAACGATTCGGCCCGACGGTCAAGTCGTTGCCGGCGATCTGGAATCAACTGGCCTCGTGGTGGCTGGATCACCGAGCTGGCGCGAACACGCCGTGAGGACGAGCGCCGC
>JANOKE010000490.1:0-6906 GCA_031419135.1 Gemmatimonadaceae bacterium | reverse complement strand
CACGAATGTTGCCAGGAGACGGATTCATTTCAAAACCCGAGCCCACCGCGTGCGCCTGTGCATCGTAGGCGCGCATCAGATCGGCAAAGCGCGAGCCGAGCTCGGGCCGCGTGCATCGTTCAATGAGATCCAGTTCCGAACCCAGCAGCTCGGGAAACTCCGCCAGCAGTGTGGTGCCGCCGAGCGCACACAGCAAGTCGGAGGTGTAGCCGATACCGGGGTTGGCCGAGATCCCGGAGAATCCATCGGAACCTCCGCATTTAAGCCCGAGCGACAGCGCGGACAGTGGCGCTGGCGCACGCTCGGCGCGATTCGCTTCGATGAAGCCGGCGAACGTCTCGCGGATAGCGGCGGTCATAAGCGCGTCTTCGGTACCCATGCGCTGCTGCTCAAACGTGAACAGCGGTTTGGTGAAGTTGGCATCACGGCGCGCGATCTCGTCGCGCAGAATGTCTACTTGCGCGTGCTGACAGCCCAGGGAGAGTACCGTGGCACCGGCCACATTGGGGTGCACCAGGTAGCCCGCCAACAGCCCGCACAGCGCGCGCGTGTCTTGTCGCGTTCCGCCACACCCGCCTTCATGCGTGAGGAAGCGGATGCCATCGAGATTGGGAAACGGTCGCGTTGCGCCGGTGCTCGGCGCGCTCGTGTCGATAGACGGCGCGTTGATGGGTTCACCACGCTGGTAGCGGGCGGTCATCTCACGCACTGCGAGTCGGTGACGCTCGGGCTGTCCGTAGCCGAGTTCGCGATCGAACGCTTCCTGCAAGGCGCGCACGTTGCGGTTCTCGCAGAACACCAGCGGCAGCACCAGCCACAGATTGCGCGTGCCGACGCGTCCGTCGGGGCGATGATAGCCGTCAAAGGTTCGCACGACGTAGCGCGAAACATCGGGTGCGATCCATGGGCGCGCGACCGGGGCTGACAGGTCGATGGCGGACGCATCGTGTCGCACGTTGTCGGTGGTGAGCGCCGCACCACGCGGAACAGGTTGTGTTGCTCGGCCCACAAGAACGCCGTACATGACGATTGGGTCGCCCACGGCGAGGTTACGCAGCGCGACCTTGTGCTTAGCGGGCACGGCGGAGACCAAGGTAAGCGGGCTGGCCTCGTGCGTGATGGTTTCACCGGCGCGCAGGTCGGTGAGGGCGACGACCACGGAGTCGTCGGGGTGGATGCGGAGGAGCCGCTGTGGGGTCATAGACGGTAGTGGAGCATTCGCGAAGTTAGAGAATACGCCGGTTGACCGCGAGGTGTGACCGGCGAGCATCTCCGAGGCAAAGAGACTGAGGCCGGCCAGAATCTGTTAGGTATTGACCTAAGTGAATACTCATCGTACCATTGTTGCCATGCGAATCGCCACAGAACCGATTGACAGCGTTTTCCGAGCGCTCTCCGACCCAACGCGTCGGCATGTACTGGAGCGGTTGGGCAAGAGCCCGGCATCGGTGAGCGAGCTCGCGGCGCCTTTCGACATGGCGCTTCCGTCGTTTGTCCAGCATCTGGGCGTGCTCGAATCGTGCGGGTTAGTGCGATCCCGGAAGGTGGGCCGCATACGCACGTACCAACTCGTGCCGCGGCGAATGCGGATGGCCGAAGACTGGATGATGAAGCAACGCGCGCTCTGGGAGCGCCGTCTCGATCAGCTCGACACTTATCTCATTGAACTCAAGGAGCAACAACCATGACGCAACCGCCGCTCATCACCTTCGATCCTGCGCTTGACCTGGTGCTGGACCGCTTCGTCGATGTGCCACGAGACCTCGTGTGGAAGGCATGGACAATGCCCGAACATGTTTGCCAGTGGTTCACACCAAAGCCCTGGACCGTTGTGGAATGCGAGATCGATCTGCGTCCCGGTGGTTGCTTCAACACGGTGTTCCGTTCACCCGAGGGGCAGCTGTTTCCAAATGTCGGTTGTTATCTGGAAGTGGTGCCAATGGAACGCCTGGTGTTCACCGACGCGTTGCTGCCAGGATTTCGCCCTGCCGAGAACCCGTTCATGACCGGCATCATCACGCTGGAGTCGCACGGGGCGGGCACGCGGTACATCGCGATGGCGCGACACCGCGACGTGGCGTCACGCGTGAAGCACGAGGAAATGGGGTTCCACACTGGCTGGGGGACGGCGCTGGATCAACTGGTTGCCTACACGCAGACGTGGTGAGCGAGCGGATATTGCAGCCCTGACGTACACCCCAAAAACATTTTTACCGCAGGGGACGCAGGGGACGCAGGGACTCTTTCTCATTTTCCCTGCGTCCCCTGCGACCCCTGCGGTAAAAATGTTGTTTTTGAAGTTCGAAACGTCGCCACCAGAGCACCGCGCTAGTTCCAGCTCAGTCCACGCAACTGGTCGAGATTGATATTGCCGCCGGAAATCACGGCGGCGACCCGGGAACCGGCTGGCATCTTCACGAGGCCGTGCAGGAGCGCCGCAACCGGCGCCGCGGCCGCACCTTCAATTACCAGCTTGCAGCGCTCCATCACCCACAGCATCGCTTCGAAGATCTCCTTGTCGGGCAGGACAACGATGTCATCGACATAGCGCTGCACGACGGAAAAATTCAGCGCACCGGCGCGTCGCACACGCAGGCCATCAATCACCGTGCGGCAGTCGATGGTTTGCAGACTGCCCGCATCGACGCTCGCTTTCATGGCCGGCCCGTCGGATGACTCCACGCCGATCACGCGAATCTTTGGATTGTGGCTCTTGACCGCCATCGACACTCCGGCAATGAGACCTCCTCCGCCAATCGGCACCACCACGGCGTCAACATCCGGCCAGTCCTGAACGATCTCAAGTCCGAGGGTGCCTTGTCCGGCGATGATTTCGGCGTCGTCGAACGGATGGACGTACAGCAGCCCTTCGTCGCGTACGAGCTCCAGAGCCTTCTCGTTGGCTTCGTCCCAGATGCTGCCATGCAGCACCACTTCACCGCCGTACGCTTTCGTTGCGGCGATCTTGGCGGGCGTGGCGTTGGTTGCCATGCAAATCACCGCGCGAATGCCATAAATGCGAGCGGCCAGCGCTACGCCCTGGGCGTGATTGCCCGCCGATGAGCACACCACGCCGCGGCGCCTCTGTTCGTCGGACATCTGGGCGAACTTGTTAAGCGGACCGCGAATCTTGTACGAGCCAACGGTCTGGAAACACTCGGCCTTGAGACGTGCCTCGAAACCGGTGAGTTCACTGAGCTGCCGCGACGGCAGCAGCGGTGTGTGTTTGATGTGTGCGTCGATTCGCGCACGCGCTTCGGTAAAGTCACGCAGAGTCAGCGTCAGCATAGCAGTGGAAAGTCGAACGGATTTGGGGAGGTGGCGCCTCTGCGGCAATATGCAGTGACGTGCGCGTGGTGGTGAGGTCAATCTATTTGGTCGCCAATATTCCGGCCGCCTCTTCGGTCAGGTGGTGCACGCACCACTCCATCTCGGGCAGTCGTGTGCGGAAGCTCAACACGCACACCCGCGCCAGATATCGACCGTCCACGGTGCATCCCGTGATCATCACCTTGCCGCGAGCGGTCACGCGGTGCACCAATTGTTCGGTCGCCGCGTTCCGCGCCGCCTGCGTGGTGATGGACGGCCCCTCGAGATGAAACGCGAACAGCGAAAGTTGCGGCTCGGCATCGATCACGACGCCGGGTATCTGTGCTACCCGGTGTGCCGCCCACAGCGTGAGCGCACGTTTTTCGGCGATCGCCGCACGGTATCGCGCCGCACCGTACATCTTGACGCTTAGCCACACGCGCAACCCCGGAAATCCGCGCGAAAGCTCCGGCCCGTACTGCGCGGGATCGTAAAACTCGTCCTGATTCTCCGGCAGGTAACCGGCTGTGGCCGAATGTACGGAGCGGAGCGCGCTGCCATCGCGCACCAGCAGCGCGCCGGTGCCATAGGGCAGGAACATCCCCTTGTGTGGATCGAGCGTGAGTGAATCGGCGCGCGACAGCCCACGCAGTAACGGGCGCAGTTCGGGACACATGTGAAAGAACGCACCGTACGCGCCGTCCACGTGGTGCCACATCTGTTCCTGTGCGCACAGGTCGGCGATATCGTCCAGTGGATCGACGGCGCCAGTGTTGGTTGTGCCTGCCGCTGACGCCACAAGAAATGGACGCAATCCCTGGGCGCGATCGTGCGCGACCGCCAACGCCAGCGCGGCGACATTCATGCGATAGTCGTCGTCCACCGGTATCAGGCGCACGCGGTCGGCCGCGATACCCGCCAGCTTCGCGGCCTTGTTGATGCTGTGATGACCTTGAGTAGACGTGTACAGTGTGCCCGATCGAATGTCGTCGCCGAGGAATCGCTCACGGGCACAGACGATGGCATTGAACGTGGCGCCCGAACCGCCGGTGGTGAGCAGTCCGGCGGTGCCAGGTGGGAATCCCATCCAATCGCGCAGCCAGTCCAGCACATTGGCTTCCAGCTGTACCAGCGCCGGTGCGGCTTGCCACACACCGGTGTACCGATTGGTGGTGTCGGCAATGAAATCGGCCAGCGCCGCCGGGTACACGCCGCCGCCGGGGATATAGGCGAGATAGCCGGGTCCTGGCGTAGTGAACGAGCGCGGGATCAGGTCGTTGAACAGCAAGTCGAGCAGTGGCTCGAGGTCGGTGCCCGATTCGGGCGCAGTCTCGCGCAGGGCTCTGCACAGATCGTTCGCGTTCACATCACCGCAACTGGGTTGCTCGCCCAGTGTGGCGAGATGCTGGACCGAACGCGCGACCACGGCGTGTCCCATGGCCAGCATCTGGTCGGGGGTGAACTCCATGGCAGCCGCGTCGGTGGACATCGCATTCGTGGTCATACTCCCAATGTTCACTGGTGCGTGGTGGTTGTCGATCGCTGAACCGACCCATTTTGAGGTTCGCTGCCTCTACCGGTGAAGCGCACCCGAGTGGCCAAGTCCTGAACGCCGATTCATTCGCCAACCTATCCCCATGCCGGGCCTCAGGCCCACCTCTCCATGTCATCACCAGACTTCGACTCCATTCGCGGCACGGTTCTCGATCGTATGGAGCGCGAGAACATGTGGCTCAAGGTCACCATTGGTGCGGCGGCAGTCGCCGAAGTGTTGTTGCTCGTACTGGTGCTCTGGCTGGCCGATTTTCACGATCGAACGCACGTACTCATCGTTGTGAGCGCCGTACTCACCTACACCATTGTCGCTTTGGGTCTGGTGGCGCTTGGTGTCCATGTCTCTCGCGCGGTTGGCGTCCTGGCGGCCGCGCTTCATGACCACGCGGCGCGCTAAACCGCCCCTGGACCTGCGCTCTCCCGCGGCCGCGTTGGTCGTGGTGCGGGCACAACTTGGCGACCGCATGGCCCTCGATGATTTACTGCGCGCCCTCGAAGCGCCACTCTGGTCGCAGGTGCGCCTTGTCGTTCGCGACGATGACCTTGCGAGCGACGTGCTGCAGGACGCGATGCTCACGATCGCAAGAAAACTGACCGCGCTGCGCGATCCACGCTGGCTGCGCGCATGGGCAGTTCGTATTGCGGTGCGACAGGCAGCCCGAGCGGCGTCCCGTGTTGGCCGCCACATACACCAGCCGATCGATGATCTGCACGACACCCTTGCTGCACCGGTGTCCGAGCCCGCATTCGATCGGGAGCTCATCGACAAGGTGGCACGACTTGTGTCTACGTTGCCTGTCGCCACGCAGGCTGTGGTGCGTCTTCGCTATCTCGACGGGATGTCCGTTGTCGAGATTGCGGAGGCGCTTGAAATCCCGCAGGGCACGGTCAAATCCCGACTGGCGTACGGATTGGCACGCCTTCGCGAACAGGTTACCGGTACCGCGTTCCGTGGGGTCAAGGCCACGCTCCCAGAATAGCGCCCATCGCCGTGAGGTACCGAGCCGGAAACCGGCGTCAATCAGACGACCTTGGAATTTAGGGGACACCGTTACGATGGTCAGGTGCCTCTCATCGATTGGCTTGTCGTACTACGATATGCTGATCGATGCGTTTCCGCATTGCTGAGATGGCCATTGCCGCTGGCGAACGGCACCACTGCTCTCAGCTCCAGCGTTCGACGACGTCCTTCAGTTCGTGCATCCGATACGGCTTGGCCAGATGGCTGTCCGCACCAGCCGCAACGCACGCGGCGACTTCATGCTCAAACGCGCTTGCACTCACGATCACGACCGGCGTGCGTCGACTGCCGCGCGAGGCTTCGAGCTGTCGCAATCGGCGAGTCGTTTCCAGACCATCCTCGCCAGGCATGTGCCAGTCCATGAGTACCAGGTCGAACTGATCGACGTTCAGCAAAGCGAGCGCCGCCGGGCCATTGTCCACCACGATCACCGCATGTCCAATGGCCTGCAACATGGCCGCAATGACTTCCTGGTTGACGAGCACATCCTCGACTACCAGAATTCGCCGTGAGGTCGCGTGCGCGCGCTCGTCAGGCGATGGCGATTCGTGGACGCCACTCTCCTTCAGTCCGGACACTTTCGGTTTCCCAAACGGTTGGTGGCTCGTCACACTCTTCTCATCTATTGACGATGAATTACCTGCATCCGTTTCAATTCCAGTCCGTCCGAGGAGGTCGTCTGGCTGGCCAGCCCCACGCGTCACCGCGCCGGACCTCGTGATATCCCGGCAGTCGCTTCGCAATGCGCTGAGCGTTCTGGTGCTCCTGATGACGTTTACGACGGCCGGTGTAGGCTATATGTACCAAGCGGCTCGACAGGCACAAACGGAGGCCGTACGGGACGAACTGACGCAATTGGCCAACGTCGCCGCGTCGATGGTTGACGGCGATATGCATCGCCAGATTGTGTCTCCCGCTCAGACCGGCAGCGCGGAACACCTGCGGGCCACCGAGTCGCTGTTGCGCTTCCACAAGGCCACCAAGGACATCATCTACGTCTACTCGGCCGTGTTGATGGTGAT
>JANOKE010000489.1:0-3296 GCA_031419135.1 Gemmatimonadaceae bacterium | reverse complement strand
GCGTGATCACCGTCTGGTATTATCCGCGCAACGAAATCGAATTCGTGTTCACAGGTCCACCCGCGATGAATGTCGCCATTTTTGCCGGCAACCATCGCGGATTCGCCGAAGAGCAGCGCCAGGAGGCGCCGTTCCTGCTGGACAATCTGGCGATGGCGCTTGCTGTCGACACCGTGCCCCTGCAGATCGCGCGATTCCGCGGTGTCACGCCGGACAAGGGGCAGTTGATGATCGCGGCCAGCATCCCGACCGATCGACTGTACGCTGCGGCCGAAATCGATCGCGGGATACTTGAAGCTTCTCTGCGCATCGGCCCGCTCGCCGCGCTCACGCTCGCCAGACTGGATACAATAGCCGTCGCCCTGCCCACTACACGTCGCCTCTCCCGACTGTGGGTCGACACGCTCACCGCAGGCGCGAATATCCGGCTGCGTGTTGAAGTGCGCGACGCTGCGCTCGTGCACGCCATGGGGCGGGCCCAGTCCGATCTCACCATGTTGTCGGCCGACACCACCAGGCTGGCCAGCAGCGATCTCGTATTCGCCAATCGACTGCCGTCTCCCGGAGCCAGTGTGGGTAAATGGAATACCATCGGGCTCGTGCCGCGCGGCGATTTGGTGCTCGCGCAACGCGATACCTTTTCAGTGTACTGGGAAAATTACGGCCTGCGCCCCGACGCCGACGGACGCGTGAAGTACGAGGTGCGCATCATCGTGACCCTCGAACAGATTGAACGCCGTACCGATGGCGTGCGCCGCTTTTTCGGCGGACTCTCCGATGTGTTTGGACTGAGCGCCGAGGGCGATGAAACGCTGGGATTACGTTTCGAGCGCAATGAGGCCCTTGGCGCCCGCGATCGGGTGCCGGAACTCGTCACGTTGGGACTCGGCAGCGCGCCCGCCGGTCGATACCATCTCGAACTGATCGTCACCGATCGTGCGAGCAAACAGGTCACCCGCACGCAACGCCAGTTTCACATCCGAGGGTAAACAACATGCGTGCTTCAGATACGCACACCGGTCGACATCGCCGCGCCATTGTGCTCGCGCTGGGCGCCACATTCGCCGTTGCGGCGGCGAGGCCGTTGTTGGCGCAGTCCAGCGTGCCGCGTGCCGGTGCGTTGGGGGCCGCGCCGTCGGGGAACATGCGCAAGCCAATCAGCGGCACGCTGGCGCGCACCAGTGCCTTTGGCGCACTCACCGGCACGGTGCTCGCGGTGGGGTACTACTTTCTCAGCGAAAAGGGCGAGCGATCAAGCGGTTGCCAGCCACTCGATTGCGCGTTGCCCTTCCTCGCGGGCAGTGGTGCCATTGCCGGATTATTTATTGGACGAGAGTTGGATGCCCAGCGTCGCGCCTTTGCGCCGCGCGTCGGCGAGGTCATTGAATTCAATCTGGGTGAAGCCAAAGTGCTCGCTCCGCCAACATTCATCGACGTGCGGGATTCGTTGATCGCCGTGGTCAGCGACAGCGGCGTGCAACTGCTCCTGGCCGCACCATTACCCAAAGCACTTCGACGTCGCGCCAATGGACTGAGCGCCCTTCGACAGGTTGCCATCATGCCGGCGCGCGGATCACTCGTACTCGGCACCGGAACGGCGCTCTGGGAAGCCAGCCTGTTGGCTGGACCCGCCACTCGACTGGCCGACGGTCCCGTTGACGCATTGGCCGCCTCAGGCGACGTCGTCCTGAGCGCGAGTGGCAAACGACTGCGCGTGCGATTCGGCTCGGGAGCATCGGCACGGAGTGACAGTCTCGAACTCGCGCAGCCGATATCGTCCGTTGCCTACGACTCCATCGCGCACGCGTGGTGGGTTGCCACTGACTCGCAAGTGGTGCAGGTCACAACGGCCGACGGCAGGCTCGCGCGCTCGTCGCTCGCACTCGCCATACCGGCCACGGCCCGCGCTGTAGCGACCAGCGCGGAGTGGATTGCCGCCGCCCTCGGCGACGAAGGAATCATTGCCTGGCGCCGCGAATCGCTGAGCAGCGGCATACCGACGGTTGTGCGCGTCACGCAAGAGCCACGATTCGCCTACGATGTCGCGTTTCTTGGCGGCGCGTTGTATGTGGCTGGCGGCGTAGACGGACTGTTTCAGCTCTCGCTCTCGCCGGAGCCGCGCGTGGTGGGATCATCGCGCCAATTGCAATTCGCCACCACCGTCAGGGCGGGCAATGGCGTGCTATGGGTTGGAGACCGGAATCGGATGAGCGTGGTCAGGGTGACACCAGAGTAGGAAGTCGGAAGTCGGCAGTCGGAAGTACTGTCTACTTCAGTAGGGAGTACTCTTTACTGCAGTAGAAAGTACTCCTTACTGCAGTAGAAAGTACTCCTTACTGCAGTAGAAAGTACTCCTTACTGCAGTAAACAGTACTGCCGACTTCCGACTTCCTACTGCCTACTCTTCTCTACCTCCCTCGTACCGACTTGGGCAGTGTGGCTTCCAGCACCGTGTTCGGCCCCATCTTCCCCTCGACCGAATACTTCGACTGCAGGTTCACACGCACCAACCCGAAATTGAACCATGGCGGCGTGCTGTTGGCCTTGGGCATCGTGTCGGTCGATACGCGGGTAGCCATCGCGAAGATCACCCGTGGTGTGTCGAAAATCACGTCAGGTGCCGGATTGGTCTTGTCCACTTCGTACAGCGAAATACGCCGCGGATACGGCGAGGTCCGCCGACCCACGTACACCGTATCGTTGAAGCGACCCGTTGTGTCGAACTTGACCGCGTACGCGTTGTAGTAGTACCCGACTGGCGGGCGGAAGTAGTTTGAGTCGTTCGCCACCATGATCTTGCCGCGCACTTCCACGCGTCCGCGCGGAATGATGGTCATCGTGGCCACACCCGCCACACTGCTCGTCGCGATCGTGTACTCCTGACCGGTCGCCGGAGAACCGGCTTGTACCGGAATTCCACGGGCGAAGTCTCCGAAACGAAGACCGGCCACGCGCGCCGCAGAGGCTTGACCGCGGCGCGCCCACAACGGACGTACTTCACCCGGCGACGCACCAGGTGTCGCTGCCGTCTCGATACTGACCACGGCTACGTTGAGCGAATCGGTGGCGGCGATTCCGGCGGCCGCATCGCGGGCCGTGGCCACACGAAACGCCAGATTCGATCCACCGGTGCGAAAGCCGCTCACGCCCAGTCGCGGCGTGATGGTCGTGGTGAATATCGGATCGCCGACTGCATTGAACGTTGAGTCGACGCGCGTAACCGTGAGATTCATGTTGGTCACGCGCACGTACTTCGTGGCCGAGTCGTTGGCCAGCCACAGCGTGTACGTCCCGCT
>JANOKE010000488.1:0-2749 GCA_031419135.1 Gemmatimonadaceae bacterium | reverse complement strand
ACGCGCAACGGATCGCGCCAGACGCAACAGGAGCACAGCGGCACTGAGTGCGCCTGAACGCGCTGGCGCTGCGTCGATCGACTCCAGTTCGCCCTGGGCGTCGAGTCGACGCATCGATGCGACGACGATCATCGGAATTTTTCGCACGACCAGCTGGACGCTCCGGGCAAGCGACCGGTGATCGAGGAAGCAGCGGCCGAAGAAAAGCGCTCGTTGCGTGGTGTCCCCAACGGCCGTGGCGGTCACGCCAGTCGTCCCATTGCGGCGTCCAAGGGGAAGCCGCACGGCATCGATGAGGTGTCGGGCGGGCAATCCATGGAACGACAGATGGAGGACCGGTATCCCGCGCCACCGCAATCCGCCGGTCAGGGTGGAGGTGAGATCGAGGATGGCCGTCGGCGCGCACTCCTGAACGATCGAGTCAAGGTTGCGGTCGTCGATTATCACGGTGGCGCCGGAGTTCGGGCCGGTCGCGCCGCCAAACGCGAAACGATCCAGCATTCGATAGGTTTGTTCCAGCAGACCGACGTGAGACGAAGGTCGGGGAGCACGCACCGGCGCAACCGTGAGATCGAAACAGCCTGAATCGTCCAGCGCCCGGACAACGTCACGTTCGCGGGGATCCGCGTTGTCGCCGATGGCAACGAGCAGGTGCGGCCGGCGTGGCGTTAAATCGTTACGGGACAATTCTGGTTCGTGAAATGACCGCATCATCAACGTAGAGAATCACCGGCGAAGGCTGAATTCTGGTGCCGTAGTTGTTCACACTCCATTGACAGTCACCATTGCTGTAGCTGGTTCGCACGCCCTCGAGTCTGAAGATCTCGACGCCATTCTGCCAGACTTGAATCGCTCCCGTAAAGTCGCTCGCGCAGACATATCGCGTTTCAACGTTGAACCACGTGGCAACGGGAATTGACGCGGGCGACGTCCAGGTGCGGAAGCCCGACTGTCCGGGAAACGGACCGGCGATCGTCAGTCCGTCCCACCACGTCAACAGGAATCGCATCGACTGGTTGGGCGCGTTCTGCACGCCGAGAAAGAAGAATGGATCGATGGACCGTTTGTCGAGTCGCTCCGACTTGAACTGAAATACATTCGTCCATCCATTGCTGCGTACATCGAATCGCACCGGAAGGTAGTACCACGCGGAGTAATACAGCTCGCGGTTGCGCTGTGGTTCGCACCAGCGAAACATGCGGGTTCCGTTTTCTGTGCCAATCGTGTCGCTGCCGATGGTCATTTTCGCCGACCACAACCCGGTGTGCGCAACATCTGTGCTGGCCACCGTGGATGCTGCCGCGCCGCTGTTGAACTGGCCGCCACACGGCGCGGACTGATAGATGTTGGCTTCCCATTGAATCAGGTTTCCGGTTTCCATGTCAGCCGCCCACAGCCCCGTAATCGTAGCGTACGCGGAATCGGCCCGTCCGGAAGCAATATTCGTGGCGATGATTCTAAACACGCCGGGAACCGTTCCTGCCCTGAAAAGACCTGTGGAGGAGATGGTTCCTCCTGCGGCGCTGTACGACACGAGAGAGGCGGATGTCGCGCCATTGCTCAAAGTCGTCACGGCCGTGAATTGACGCACCGTGGTGGGCGACATTGTCGCGTTCTGCGGTGAAATCTCGATCGACACGACTTCCGGCAGCGCTTCGATGCGAACCGACGCGGTATCCGTCTTGCTCCCGTCCAGTTGCCTGGCAATGACGTGAAACGTGCCCGGCGTGGTCCCGGCCACGAACGCGCCCGTCGACGAGATCGTCCCGCCCGTGGCGGAGTATCCGACCGCAGGCACGTTTGATGACCCGTCGCTCCACCGGCCTGAGGTGGTGAATTGCTGCGTCGCGCCGGCCTCGATTGAGGGCGCCTTCGGCGCGATCGACAGCGATGTCAGGACCGGCGGAGCGGGAGCCCTCTCTGTCGCCACTCCGCTGCAACCGCCGACGATGACCAGCGCCACGCAACCGATAGCGGTGCGCAGGGAGGCCCGCGTGGCGCGGTCACAATTATTCGGCAGGCCAAACGGCATGGTGTTGTTGGCTGGCAAGCTCGTTCCGTATCTCGACGATCCTTGTTGACAATACTGGTCTACGGACGATTCGCCAGTGCGGTGGCGACCGATGCTCCGCATCTCGATTACCGCCGGAACCAAGCGAACCGCGCGTCAATCACGACATTGCGATGAGAAGTGCGGCCGTCGTTCCTCGCAGTATCGTTACGATGGGAAGAGCCTTGCGCTGCGCAGTGCCGGTGTAATTCCATGCGCCTACGGCATGAGTCTGGCAAGCAAGCCCCACAGAGTGTGGCATGGCAGCAACAGGCATCGGGACTGCGCAGGGATACTGGAAATAGCCAACTCTCTCACTGGCAATGCATTGCGACCTGGTCAGAACGGGCTCAGCAGCGGCATGAGCTATGCCCCTATGCTCCCGCAAGATAGACAGCATTCTCCCAGTACGACCGGTGCGACATCCAATGCTCTTGTGAACACCGCCAACGCTGGATCTCCCTGGATAACCGAAGAAACGCGCATTTTCCGGCAGATGGTCCGGGCGTTCGTCGAGCAGGAGCTTGTACCGCACCAGACTCGGTGGGCCGAACAGGGTCTGCCGGACGCTGACGCCTGGACCAAGGCGGGCCGTATGGGCCTGTTGTTGCCGGACGTGCCCGAACAATATGGCGGTGGTGGCGGCACGTTTGCCCATGAAGCGGTTGTCATTGAGGAGCTTGCCCGCGCCGGTGTGCA
>JANOKE010000487.1:0-4147 GCA_031419135.1 Gemmatimonadaceae bacterium | reverse complement strand
GTGGACACGCGAATAGGAGTTGCCCGGTAAGCCCGTTCACATTCCTCAACGGCTTCCCATCGCTGGTCCAGCGGCGAAAGATTCCAGCTCTCGCAACGGCGGCAGATAACCCACAGCCGCGCCCGCGCGGGATCGAACGCCAATCTCCGACCCACCGTAAACGACTCCACTACGAGGTTGCGCCCGAGGCTGGCGTGGCAATACAGACAGGTGGAGTACATGGCGACGGGACAATGGGCCAAGGCAGGAAGCGGGGGAAGGGTCCCGGTTTACACGAGTACCCCTCGCCAAACACTTCGAGCCAGCAATGTGACAGTCGCCACTGGTTGGACGGCGCAGGCTCCGTGATCTTGTCCAACCTCAGCATCGCGCATGGGGAGAGCCGACGGTCTGGTGTCACTCCCTTCGATAGCTGCCTCCTGTTGGCCCTCAGGCACACCAGTACATGACCGATAGCGCCTCCGAACGGCCGCCGCTACGTGATCGCTCGTCCGCGTGCCATCGATGCGCGACGGTCGACCGGCGTGGATTCCTCAGTGCGGCGTCGATGATTTCAATCGGGGCCCTGCTTGCTGCCTGTGGTGACGGGGTGTTTGATGGTCCGGAGTCGTGGCTCGACGTGCTGCGCGACCCGATACGAATCGACCCGCGACTGTATCCGGAACTCCAGCAAGTTGGCGGGCGCGTGATCATCACACCGCCCGATCGCGCGCCGATGCTGGTGGAAACCACGGGAGTGAGGGAGTACCGGGCATTCTCGTTGGTCTGTCCGCATAATGGAACGATCGTCAATGTGGCAACCAACGGATACACGTGTCCTAACCACGGCGCGCGATTTTCGCGCGATGGGACTTGGATCGGCGGTCAGTCCACGGTAGACCTCACACCAATCGCAGTCACTGTCGAATCCGACGGCACGCTCAACGTCGGTGGACTGGTCGCGCCGCCCGGGCCACCGGCACTCGCCGTCTCCCAGAACGCGATTGCCTTCGCCGCCACCGTTGGCGGAGCCATTCCGGCAACGCAAACGGTCAGTGTGGCAAATAGTGGCGGCGGCACACTCGGCGGTATCGCCATCGCCCTTACCTACGGAGGCAACCAGTCTTCAGGATGGCTGGCGGCCTCATTGTCAACCTTGGGAACGCCATCCACGCTCACGTTAACGGTCGCCCGAGGAACACTTGGCGCTGGAACGTATGAAGCCACCGTGCGCCTGTCTGCACTTGGTGCCAGCAATCAGTCACAGACCATTGCAGTGACCTTGGTCGTCATTGACACCGCCTCACCGTCGGCGGTGCAACTCACCAGTGCGACAATGGCGTTTACCAGCGACGTAGGCTCGTCTCCCGCCGCAAACACGGTGCAGGTCCTCAACTCCGGTAGCGGCACGGTGGGCGGATTGGCTATCGCCATTACCTATGGAACAGGCGCTTCCGGCTGGCTGGTAACGTCATCCCTGAGCGGTTCGTCAACCCCAAGTACACTCACCGTGCGTCCAGTCACGGCAGCCCTTGCTGCGGGCACCTACACGGCGAGCATCACCGTGTCTGGCGCGGGTGTTGCCGCGCGCACCTTGGCAGTCACGCTCACGGTGACCATCAGCGGCTTGGCGGTCACCATTGCCGCTTGGCCTGCGCTGGCCAACGTGGGCGGGGTGGCCGGCAGTGTCGGAACGCTGAACTTCAGTTCGGTGGCGGTGGTGCGAACGGGGGCGAATTCATTCGCCGCGTTCTCGTTGATCTGCCCGCACGCGGGCGCCTCCGTGCAGGTCCTGAACGGTCAGAGTTTTCGCTGTCCGAATCACGGTGCGCTCTGGAACGCGAACGGTGTGCTCCTGCCGAACTCTCCGCAGCGCACCGGTGGTCTGAGTCCGCTGCACGTGACCTACGTGCCAGGCGACACGGTGCTCTACGTCTCGTGATGGAAGCGATGTGCCCAACCTCTACCCTCACCGCGCACCCCTCTACTCCCGCCCTTTGCGAGCCCAGTCTTCCGGCCCCTGCTCTATCGGACCGGTGCCACTGCTTACCGATTTGCTAAAGCTAAACTCCACGGCACCGTCTGTTCCTCCTCCTCTTGCGACCGCTTGACGCGGCTGGTCACCCTATTGACAGAACTGCAATTTCAACAATCTTGTAGCGGCCTGTCGATCTAGTAACGTTCCCGACAACGGAATAACGTCGACAATCCCGAGCCTTTTTGCGAAGTAACGATCAATAGTCCGATCAATGGCTTCCCGAACCAAAAGCGCGAGTGTTAGGAACGCCTTTAGGCTATGCGTTTACCTCCACCTGATTTTCTCTGGATGCCGAGGGACCGTCATGACTTCTCGCGCGAATTGTTCGTCAATGAGGTGGGAGGTGCCTACACTCATAGATAGCACCCAACCGTCCCTCGTCATTAGAGGCGCATCGATCGCGTCCGGTTCAGACTTCACTGCTGTGACGGGAAACACCATCGCATTCTTTGATTCGACGCTTGTTCCGCGCACGCCGTTTTACGCAACATTTCTTGAAGGACGCTCAATCGGTGCCCCTAGTGGTGATTGGACGTTTACGTATCCTAGACTCGCGGTAGTCGGCGCGAACGAAATTCATATGCTCTGGGCTGAACCGGGAGAGCGGCCCGTGAGGTTGATGACAGGCCAGTGGCCTGATGACGCAATCAGCATTTGGCACGCTACGTACAGCGTGAACAAAGGTTGGTCTGCGCCCGACCAGCTCGTAAAGGGCCGATCGATCCAATGGGAAGATCAATTGTTATCGCCAATACATGTGAATAGCCGAGGCGAATTGATTCTGGCGGTCAACACTGTTTCTGAAGACGGTGTTGCCCATTCGCTACTGCTCCATTATGCAGACGGCAACTGGCACATCATTGACGTTCCAGTCCTACATCGACCAGATTTCATTGCGGCAGTCACATTTAGGAAGGTAAGGATCGTGGCTACCATCCTTTCCGAAGGTAGTGACTCCAAGTGGGCAATCAATCTTGAGAGTTCAGATGTGAGCTTCGGTCAATGGACATCTCGCCGACTTGTCGCTCAATCGCGGTCAATATCGCGAGCTCAGGAAATTCGTGCAGTCACTGATGATGACGCGAGCGTCGCGGTGCTGTGGCTTGAACTCGATGACACCAATACGTATTTCATACACAGCCTGATCGCCCTTGATGGAACAGAGCAATGGGATCATGACAGTGTAAGCCTCGGGAAAATGCCTGCTCACTACTTGCACGCGTCGGCAACATCGCGCAGCGGGCTACTCGTTTCACTGAACCGTCTGGGCCCTGAAGGTGTGTTTTCCAATGTTACCACCGCGAGGTACGACCGCGGCTGGCACGTCCAACCGAACACATTTCCCGAACTTCGTATTGCGAGCCAAGCCTTGGGCACATCCCAATCGGGTGACCCAGTGCTGGTTCTTCTTGGCCAACATGCGAGTGCCTCCTTGCAGAGCCCGCTTCAAACATACTTGTCAACGCTAAATTGCGGGCGGTAAGTCCACTGGCTGCGAACATAAGCAAATTTCCTGCCTTCTGAACCACCGGCTCGGTCAGTGCTGTGAACAGTATCGTTAACTCCTGCCACCCCAAGGAGGATATCTTGAAAACGTCAAAAAGCCTAGACTCAGGAAATAAATGCAAAGCAATGCGTTTTTTGGCGATCGCCGTTTTGGCGATGAACTCTTGTGCCCTTGAGAGCCCGACAAATTCAGAAGATGTTCATAGCATTTCCAGGCCACGTGCAGATATCTATGACGCGCCAGCAGACAGTAGTATGCTTACCGTTCCGCCAACCGGATATGCCGCAGATAATGTTAAAGGCATATCCGGAGTAACCATCAGGCGCAACGTGTACTTCTCGGGGCCGAACGGACTTTTTGATGAGATTAAGTATTCCGGACTTACTCGGATTGAGGGCGCTGGAGTGAGTGCAGGATGGGTCTCAATGAGGGTTCTCGTAACGCAACGAACGTCAGTGATGGGGTCGGCAAGTCAAGTTGACGTGCTTCAATGAACGGGCATTAATCTGTGCGGCGACAGCTCAAGCTTTGCGGCCAACTGTACAGCAAACTATCACGAACTGTGGACTCAGGGCGTGCACAAAGGGAAGTATTTGACTACTCCAGTGACAACCGTGCAAAGC
>JANOKE010000486.1:0-2710 GCA_031419135.1 Gemmatimonadaceae bacterium | reverse complement strand
CGATTCGCCTGCAGGCTGTAGTCGGCGGCATGCAGGAGCTGCGCCACCACCCGGTAACTGACCGTGTGGCCCATGGCCTGCAGCTCGGTGGCCAGCCGACGCACACTCTTCGACGTCCAGCGCAACGGCGAATCCGGAGCGCCCGACGTCGTGGGTTCCACCAGGGCGTCGAGATCTGCAGCCAGCCCCTCGTCCGTGTCCACAGTGCGCTTGCGTCCACCGCCGGGTCGCCGCGTCCGTGCCGTCGGCAGCGTCACGCCGGTCGTGGTGAGTTCGCGAATACCCCGACTGATGGTCGAGCGCGAAATCCCGGTGGCCGCTTCGACGAGCCCAATCCCGCTGTGCCCCACGGCCATCGCTTCGCTGGCGGCCCAGACACGCCGCGAGCGCTCCGTCAACACCGAGCGCAGTCCCTTATACTTGCGGCGGAGGGTCTTGAGATCCACACGGCACGATACAACACGTGCTTCGATAAATCAATCAGTTATTTATTCACAACCCCTAAGCGGGTTGAATCGGCTCTGCGGTTTCAGGAACGCACGCACCCATGCAAGTCATTCGCGCGACGCATGTGCGGCTTGACGGGCTTCCCACAAGGATTTCAGACGTGCGCGCCGCTTGGCCATTTCCTCCTCGGCATTGGGAATCGACATCACGAGCGATTCCACGTGCGCCAACACCAGCGGCCCGATGCGTGCGCGAATCTCCGCGAGGAACGGATGCACCTTGGCAAACGCGCCGACAACCTCGGTGTGCGCGGCGAGAAACATGTCGCGATCGATGGCTCCATGCGACACCATTGATGCCGCCATATCCCAGTAGCCGATCACCATGCGCATCCACGCATTCTTGTCGCTCGTCATCGCCGTGAAGTAATCGTCGATGGTGGTCGGATGAAACTCGGTGATAAACCAGCTGCGGGCCCGACGAAGCTCGGGTTCCCGTCGCATATCAAACAGTTTCAGATTGAGCGTGGCGGACTCGTACGGAGAGGGCATGGCGGCGTGGGTCGGTAGAGGGAGTGAGCGAGCGAACGACACGTATAACAGCGTAACGGCAGGCTCCGCAAAATCGCACCAGTGCGCGCCCTTGTCAGTGTACGACTACCGGGTTTTTACGTCGAGTGCCCGGCGACTGAACCTGGCGGGGTCAACCCCGCGCACCACCACCGGCATTCGCTTCCCGTGCGCCGGCCAGATAACCTCAACATCAATCCGTCCGCGCGTGAGCAGTCCGAAATGCACCGGCAGGTCGCTCTGCGCATTGTAGCCTGACCCCGTATCGATCAACCGCGCGCCGAGCAATCGGCGCGTGCCCGTGGCGTACACACGCACTTCGGCGCCGGCGCGTGTGTGCCGACCACTGGCGTCCGTCACGCGAACGGCGAGCGAACGCGCCGCTGCCGCCGGTGCCATGACATTTCGCCAGACGCCATGAATCCCCAGTTCGGCGGTGCCCGTGAGTGCGAGATCCATCGCGCCGTCGCCGTCTACGTCGGCCCATTGTACACCGTGGTCAGCCGGTAACGCGGAGATATTTTTCGGTGTGACGTGTTCGAACGAATGGCCGGTGTTGCGATACAGGTAATCGCGATAGCTCACGCCGCCGGTCACCGTACCGTTCACGTACAGGTCAATGCGACCGTCGTTGTCGAAGTCCTCGAACGCGCAGGCATCGAATCGCGCATCCATCGCAATACCCCACGAAACCGACACGTCTTCGAACCGACCGTTGCCACGATTGAGCATCAGTCCATTGCGACCGTAGTTGGCGGCGAAGAGATCGAGTCGGCCGTCACCGTCCACGTCAGCCGAACAGGGGCGCACGGTGCCGTTGGTTGCGTCGCCCGCCAAGCGACCGCCCCACGCCACGCCGGCCGCGTCAGCCACATCGGTAAAGCGGCCCGCGTTGTTGCGGAACAGTCCGTTCTTGTCACCATCCTGATTTGCCACATAGAGATCAAGATCACCGTCGGCGTCGTAGTCAAACCAGATGGCGCCCACGCTCCGGCGTGCGTCGGCCAATCCGATAGACGCCGCGATGTCGGTGAAATGTCCGGCGTCATTGCGGAACATCAGATTGGGGCGGTCGCGTAAGGCCACGAAGAGATCGAGATCGTTGTCTCCATCGAAGTCGATCCAGGAGAATTGCCGAACGGCGGCCGAATCGCGCGCGAGACCCGTGGTTGTAGTGACGTCAGTGAATCGACCGGCATCGTTGCGATACATCGTGATCACCGAACCGGGGCCCGGCGCAAATCCAACCAGCAGATCCGGGTCGCCATCCTGGTCGTAGTCGCTCCACGCAGCGGCGCGCGTGGCGCGGGCGTCGGCAACGCCGGTTGCTGGAGCCACGTCGGTGAACACACCGCGGTCATTGCGGTACAGCCGATTCGGCGCGCCATTGAAGCCAACGAACAGATCCGCATCGCCATCGCCATCAAAGTCGGCAAACGCGTTGGTCAGTGTCGCGCCGTCGCCAAAGACGCTGGGCTGCAGCCTTTCGAAGTGTGGCGACACTCCCTTCACCACGGCACCTCCCTGCATGACGAACACCACGCGCTGCAGCGCGTCGATGTCAACAAGCGGATCGCCTTCAATCGCCACGAGGTCGGCGTCGTAACCCACGACGATGCTGCCGATGCGATCGTCTCCATCACCTCACGCGCCGCAGAGTCGCTTGGCATGCCGAATCGTATCGGCAGCATCGT
>JANOKE010000485.1:0-2077 GCA_031419135.1 Gemmatimonadaceae bacterium | reverse complement strand
CACGCCGGTGAACCGGTCGCGGTCGTTCTGAACCGGCCGGTTGGCGAGCGTGTACAGCGGGTTGCTCAGGTTACCCGACGAGGGAGGCTGTCTGATCTTGGCGATGTACTTGCTGCCGTCGGGGTTAGTGTCCCTGATGTTGACGTTGGGCTCGAGGAACCGGATGCCAAAGAACAAGCTGCCTTCGGCGGTCTGGTCAGCCTTCGAACGGCCGTAGAACATGCCGGTGGAGACATTCAACTTGTCGTTGACGGCCTGATCGACGTTAATGCGGAAATTCTGGCGGCTGTAGCCCTTGAGCAGCGTCAATACGCCCGTTTCCTGGATGTTCTGAATGGACGCGTTGAAGTTGGTGGCGCCCTTGCGATGACCGAGCGAGATGTAGTTGCTCATCGTGGTGCCCGGCTTGAACACTTCACTCAGCGCGTCAAACACGAACGGGTAGCTGTTGTCGGAAATGTCGTCCAAGGCTGCGATGCGCTGGCCGTTGGCATCCAACTTGAACCCCTTCAACAGGCCCGTGGTGTTGGCGGGATCGAGTTCAAACGCGGTTGACGTGTTCAGCCCGACCTTTTTGGGCAGATAGCTCTGTCCGTATTCGTTGCGGAACGTGAAGTTGGTCTGCCCTTCGGCCAGGTTGTTGCCACGTTTGGTGAAGATCTGGATAACGCCGTTGGCGGCGTCAGATCCGTACAGCGAACTCGCCGCGGCTCCCTTGATCACTTCCACCCGTTCGATATCCTGAGAATTGATATCGGCCAGGCCGAGCCGCGTAATCGTACCGTCTACGATCACCAGCGGATCCTGACGTCCAGACAACGACGTGGCCGAGCGAAGCCGGATCGCCGGCTCGGAGCCAGGAGAACCTGACGTGGTGGCCACGCTGGCGCCGGCAATCTTTCCGGCCAAGCTGCCAATTGGTGAGATCGCCGGAGCTTCCTTGATGGCCGTGGCATCAACCACGGCAACCGCGAACGCCGTCTTCTTTTGCGAGGTCGCGTCGGACACGCCCGTTACAACAACCTGCTCAAGGTTGAGCACGTCCTTTTCGAGATCGTAATCCTTGTCCACACGTCCAGCGGCGATCACGATGGGCAGACGCTTCGGCTTGAGACCGATGTAGCGCACGACGAGGTTTACGCTGCGACCGTTGTACTTGGCAACGTCAACCGTGAAGCTGTACTTGCCATCAACGGTGGTGATCGTGCCAGCGCCAATTTCCGGAATACCCACGCTGGCGCCACCAACCGGCTGACCAGCCGACGTAACTCTGCCAGCGAAGATTGCAGTCTGCGCCTGCGCTGCGCTCGCGAAGATGGCGAGCGACGCCATCACAGTGGCCGTGCGCAGCGACCTTCGGATCAGGACAGCATCCATTGCTTTACCTCGTGCGGTGAAGGGGGGCAAGAACGACGAATCGCGAAGGGAGGGTGGCGATTTGTCCCACTTTGAACGTGGGATAAAACGCCTCGCGAGGTGCTGCAGGGGTAACAGGATCACTCCGCTACGCGTCACAGAATGGCCGACGTAGCGATTTGGCACCAGTATGCAGGTCCGACGCCCGGTAGGCAATGGTGCGAGCCGGCGCTTCGTCCCACGCACCATCCGGTATCCGGTAACCCAGGTCCTCCCCCTCAACCGCAGGAGGTCGACATTCCGGTATCCCATCGCCGGTAGCGCAGTGCCTCCGGTATCAGGTTTCGCTGTTCCGCCCGCGAGCACTCAACGGCCGGAGGTCGATACCGGACCTCCGACGTCCGAAGTCCGGTAGCGCAGTTCGTCCGGTGAACTCCAAACCGGCCGTCCGTCTCGGACAGGCCGTACAGCGATACCGGACACCCGACGCACTACGATACCGGCCATGGGATACCGGAGTACGGATACCGGACGATCAACCCGACATCGGAGATCGTCGTCGTCTCATGTCCGATATCCGGTACCCCATCGCCGGTAGCGCAGTGCGTCCGGTATCAGGTTTCGCTGTTCCGCTCGCGAGCACCCAACGGCCGGAGGTCGATACCGGACCTCCGACGTTCGAAGTCCGGTAGCGCAGTTCGTCCGGTGAACTCCAAACCGG
>JANOKE010000484.1:0-3704 GCA_031419135.1 Gemmatimonadaceae bacterium | reverse complement strand
GCCCCGTGCTGTGCCGTTGCCACGACCGAAAAAGCGCAGAACATTCGCCACGACGATGACACCCTCGATGTTCATGTCGCTGCCGGCGAACGCCGGTTCGGCTTCGAGCCGTTTGTAGAGCGACGTCGCATCGGCAACCTGCACCCGTGGAGTCGCGAGATGCCAGCGATCGATCGTGACCACCTGGCGGCGCCGTTGCGTCGAGCCCGAACCGAACGCCAGCAACGCAGGGCCGTAGTGATCGTAAACCGCCACGCAGGCCTCGAGATCGAGTTTGTACCGCTTGTTGCCACGGGCGTCGTCAAACTGCCGCACGCCTCCTTCACCACGAGGCAGCGCTACGGCCCGAACGTCGCCGCCATGTGGATCGACCAGCGCGACGAAGTTCGTATCATCCTGGACCAGCGCGATTTGATCGTCGATCCAGGCGAGACTTGAGGCCGCACGGACATGCGCCGGACAGTCGGTGAGATCATCACTACCGCCGGCGTAGCGCAGGGACCTGCGCGCGGTCACCACGGCGCGCAGGCTACCGTCGGCAGTGGCAATGCGGATCGTCGTCATGGGAACGCAAAGGTGGCCGGTTCATGCGGACGGCGCCATCCCTCGGCAACCGTTCCGGGACCTGCAACTTTTTCGTCGCTTTCGGTGTCGTAGGTCACGATTGACGTTGGCCTGCGCCGAATGCCGCCGGTCCCCTCCAACCGCGACAGCCTGTGACATTTCGCCTCATCCCAGCCCTGCTCCTCCTGTGGGCAGCACCCGCGGTCGCCCAAACACCGCCGGTCGCCGACACCGCGAAAACCGAGCTGATACGCGTGTTCCTCGATTGCCAGTCCAGCGGCTGTGATGATGATTTTCTGCGAACCGAGATCACATGGGTCAACTTCGTTCGTGATCGTACGGCGGCCAACGTGTTTGTGTTGGTTGCGTCGCAACAAACGGGAAGTGGTGGCTCGAACGTTATCGTGAATTTCGACGGACAGGGTGCGTTCGCCGGCGTTAAAGACTCGCTGGACTACGTGACGCGACAAGGAAACACTGAGGACGAAAACCGTCGGGTGTTGATGCGAACGCTGTCGTTTGGCCTGCTGCGCTTTGCGCGCGCGACGCCGGTGGGGGAGCGTTTGCAGGTGACGCAGCGCGCCGGCACGTCGGATGCACCGCCGGCAGGCGCACGTGGCGCCAAAGATCGTTGGAATTTGTGGGTCTACTCAGTAAGTGCGAATACGTTCGCCAACGGCGACGCGAATTACAAAAGCGCCAACGTATTCGGCAACCTGTCGGCGCGTCGGGTCACCGACGCGTGGAAGCTCAGTCTTGGCACGTATGTCAACTATTCCGAGAACAGCTACAAGTTGAGCAGCGGGTCGATTGCCAACTATCAACACTCCCTCGGTACGTCGGGGATGGCGGTGAAATCCCTCAATGCCCGCTGGTCGGCCGGTGTGACCGGCAACGTGAATTCGTCCAAGTTCGAAAACTACCGATTGTCCATTCAGGCAATGCCGGCGATCGAGGTCAATCTCTTTCCTTACAAGGAGTCAACCCGCCGACAGCTGGTGTTCCGGTATGGCGTGGGGGTGCGATCGTTCCAATACGACTCCACGACGATTTTCGGGAAGCTGCGCGAAACACGACCGGCGCATGAACTCATTGTGGCCGCCGAGGCTCGGCAGAAGTGGGGATCGCTGAATATCGGCGTGGGTGGCAATCAGTTCCTTGACGATCTCGACAAGCGTCGCTTGAGCGTGAACGGTGGCGTAAGCTGGCGCATCGTGCGGGGGCTGGAGTTCAATGTGTATGGCTCGTACGAAGTGGTCCGCGACCAGCTCAACATTCCGCGCGGTGAACTCGACGACTCGGATATTCTCATCCGGCTGCGACAGATCCGGTCGGGTTACAACTACTTCGGCAGTGTCGGCTTGAGTTACACGTTTGGCTCGCTGTTCAACAATATCGTGAATCCGCGATTTGGTGGTGGTGGCGGCGGACGTACGTTTCGATTTTAGTGTAGGGTTTCCAACGCTTTCCACTGTCGTTGAGGGCCTGGAGGGATGAGGGTTGTAGGGGTGAGCAGGTGAAGGGGTGAGGACAGAGCGGTAAGCAAGTGAAGGGGTGAGGACAGAGCGGTGAGGAGTGAGGGCGGAGTGAAGGCCGAGGGACGCTGCCCTGGACTCTGCCCTCACTGCTCACCGCTCTACCCCCGCTCTACCCTCACCCCTGTTGGTGCTCCGCCCTCCGGACCTCACTCCTCCGTACTCTCACTCCTCCGTACCCACCGTCCCTCCAGACTGTGGGAGGGGTGAGCAAGTGAAGGGGTGAGGACAGAGCGCTGAGCAGAGAAAGGGGTGAGGGTAGAGCGGTGAGCGGTGAGGGCAGAGTCTCCGTCTACCCTCGATCCTGACCGCTCTCCCCTCACCGCGTCGCCGTTCGTTTCCCGATACGGGGCTATCGAGCGGCGGCGGCCACCACATCGGCCCAAGGTACGATGCCGGCGTGAGCGCCAACCACGCGATCCACGGTGATTCCGCGCGCCTTCACCAACGCCATCACCTCACGGCTCCCGCCCGGCGACATGCCCGGTCCTGGCTGAACCACGTCGGCGACAAACAGGATGCGCAGCGATGGCACATAGGCCACCAGCATTCCCTCGACGTGTGTGTTGGGGAGTTCCATGAACTCCACGCGCGAGTCGCCCGTGCCAATGGCGAGCGTATCTGTGGCGGCGCGCACCACGGGAATGCGGGCCGCCCGCGAGAGCGCGTCGGGGGCGACCGTTTTCCGCGCTGCAGCAATGCCGCGAACAAAATCGACATTCCGACGGTGCGTTACTACGGGAATGCCTTGCGCGAGATACTCACGCACGCCACCGGAGTGATCCCAGTGATGATGAGTGCTTACCGCGGTGTGCACACGTACACCCGGGAACCGCGATTTGAGCGTGTCGAGTACGGCTTTCGATCGCGCCGCACTCTGCGGCATCTCCACCACGAGCAGACCGCTTGCCTGTTTCACCACGAGCGAGTGATGTGATTGTCCTTCGGCGCGCCACACATTGGGACCGATCTCAGCCAACGTGACCACGATTGGTGCGATCGTGGCCGCTCCCCGTTGCGCGCGTCGCGAAATCGAGTCGGGAATCGCGAACATCGTGTTGTCAAGCACACCATTGACGCTGGCGGTCGTGATCACCGTGTGCTGCACGAGTCGGCCATTCGCTTCCGAATCTATCTCGCGCGGCAGTTTCACATTGCCGGCGTCGGCCCAGCGTGTATACATCGCGGTATTGCGACGGTCGCCGAGCACGCCGTCGTCGGTGACACGTTCGGCCACGATGAGCAGGCCGTTGAGCCGATCAAACCATAACGAGACAGTATCGGCGCCATTGGCATATCGCACACCATCCATCGTTTCGCCGCGAAAGCGTCGTGGAGCAAGCGCCGTAAGTGCGCGCGGGTTGTCGAGCGCGCCAAGCACCAACCGATCGGGAAGAAGGCGCATGTCAGTGCTGGCAGCTGCCACCGCGCCCGGCGCGTCCGGATTCTGCGTGCCGTTGGTTTCGGTCATGCCAAGGCCGCCGGCAACAACGCGACGCTGGCGCGTGATCACCCCGGTAACGGCGCGTGACTCCTGCGTTGTCGCGCGCCGGGCACCGGCATAGTCGGTAACCACACGACCATACGACAGAGTGGCGCGGGCCG
>JANOKE010000483.1:0-7996 GCA_031419135.1 Gemmatimonadaceae bacterium | reverse complement strand
AGAATCGCTGCATGCCCCCAGAAGCGCGGCGAGCACACCCACTGCGGCAAACCTCGCCGTGCTGGTTCGGAACTGGGTCATTTTCCGGGTCTCCGTGAGAATGAAGAGAGGTGTCACTTTGTGCCATTTACAGCACGATCGGTGCCACAGGACGGCGATCCTAACGCTGTGCAACAAAAGGAGATGAATGGTAATTGATGAGGTCGCATGTTGACTTGCCTCTACATTACTTCCGTGACATGTGGCGCGGACGCATCATGTCTTGCGTCTTCGTCGCCAAGACATGGGCTGCGGTGCGACGTGGTCATGAGCGACTCCTGCGGCAGCCGACGTCCGACGTAGCCGCCGTACCAGTTAGGTTGCCCCGATGCACCCGCGTCCGCTCCTCCCGTTGCTGCGGCGCCTGCTGCTGCTCCTGCTGCTGCCGCTCGGCTGCAAGGACGCCCCCACGGCACCGCTGACCGGCGAACTCGACGTCTCCATCGAGGGGTTGCCCGCCGGGCTCGTGCCCGCGGTGGTGGTGACCGGCCCGTCGTCGTTCCGGCGAGTGCTCGATTCCACGCGCACGCTGGCGTCGCTGCCGCAAGGCGCATACACCATCGTACCGCAGGCAGTCACGTCAGGCATCACGCGCTATGGCGGCTCACCGGCCTCGCAAACGGTCACCGTCTCGGCGGGCGCGCGCGCCTACGGCCAGCCGGTCTCCTACAGCGTCGCGAGCGCCCGGCTCACCGTGCGCGTGTTCGGCCTGCCCGCGGGGGCATCCGGTGCGATCACGATTCGCGGCCCCGGCGCATTCACCCGCGTCGTCACTGGCGACACGCAACTCGACCTCCTCGACCCGGGCTCCTACACCATCACGTCGGCCGACGTCGCCGCCGGCGGCAAGCTCTATCGGGCGGTGGCGGCGATCATGCCGCTGGAGTTGCTCCCGGCACTGGCATCGACGCCCGTCACGGTGGAGTACGGCGCCGGGACGGCCACCTTGCGCGTCGACGTGACCGGGCTTCCCGCGGGTACCGACGCCGCCATCGACGTCACGGGTCCCAACGGTTTCTCCCGACGACTCACGTCCAGCTATGTCTTGGGACGCTTGGAATTCGGGACGTATGCAGTAAGCGCGCGCGTTGTCGGCAGTACGCTCACCACCCACAACCCCGCGCCAGCCACGAGGTCCGTCACCGCCAGCACCGCCGATACGGTGCGGGCCACCGTCGCCTACGATGCGGTACCGCTGCGACTCGGTATCACGCTGTTCGCCGAGAACTTCGTGCAACCGGTGTTCCTCAGCGCGCCCGACGGCGATGCGCGTCAGTTCATCGTCGAGCGCGCGGGCCGCATCAAGATCGTCGCCAACGGCTTGGTGCTGCCTACGCCGTTCCTCGACATCCGCAGCCGCGTGAACAACCTTGGCGAGCGCGGCATGCTTAGCATGACGTTCGACCCCGATTACGCGACCAACGGGTTCTTTTACGTGTTCTACGTGGGCCTGAACGGCAATGTCATCGTCGAACGGCTGTTTGCGACGCCGGGCGCCAACGTGGCCAACCCGAGTGGCACCCCGAACATCGTCATCAGCATCCCACACGGCGGCAGCGAACATCATGGCGGGATGATAGCGTTCGGACCCGACGGCATGTTTTATCTTGCCCCCGGCGACGGCGCCTGTTGCGGCGATCCCAGGGGCAACGCGCAAAATCGGTTCACGATGCTCGGCAAGATCCTGCGCATCAACGTGCGATCGCTGCCGTATGTCGTACCCACCGACAATCCGTTCGTGGCGGGCGGCCTTGGGCTCCCCGAAATCTGGGCCTACGGCCTCCGCAATGCGTGGCGCTTTTCGTTCGACGCGCCAAGCGGCATGCTGTTCATCGGAGACGTGGGACAGGACGCGCACGAGGAGGTGAACGCCGTGAGCGCGCGCGCTGCGGGCCTCAACTTCGGCTGGCCCTTCACCGAAGGCAACGCGTGCTACAATCCCGCCACGAACTGCATCAGCGGTCGCAACCTCACGCTCCCCGTGATCGACTATGCGCACAGCGAGGGCTGCTCGGTGATCGGCGGCTTCGTGTATCGCGGCGCGGCCATCCCCGAGCTTGTCGGTCACTACCTGTACGCCGATTTCTGTCGCGGTTGGCTGCGCAGCTTCCAGCTGGTGAATGGGCGGGCCGATGAATTGCGATCGTGGCCCGAGGTGTCGCTGCCACTTACAAACTCGTTCGGAAAGGACGGCGCGGGCGAGCTGTACATGATCGCCGGCACGAAGGTCTGGAAGCTCGTTCGCCCGGGCAGCTGATCATGATCCGCCCCGCACCATTGCATCAAGATCGCGTACACGGAAGTTCACCATCCATTGTTGTTCCGGCTGGCCGAAGTAGTTCGTCGTGCTCGCGAACGGTGCAAGAACCGTTGGCCCGGCGAGTTGTATCCAGGGCTGGGTATCGTAGCTGGTAGGAACGCGCGTGATCCCGAGATGCTTTTCGTACCATTCGGCAAGCGCCTTTGAGTCGCGCGCGCGGAAGAACACACCGCCGATGCCGGTCACCTTTTCCTTCGCCTGCGCCGAGCAGGCATGGGGGGGGCCGCCAACGTCAGCGTTCCGGCGACGAGCAGGCACAGCGTATAAGGGGTGATCATGTCGACCTCTGAGACGGGGTGCACTCGCAAGAGCTGGTAATCGTCGATCAGGTGCTACTTCCGCTCGGGGAACGGAGCGAGAACCTGGAGTCCGGACACCTGTGCGCGAAGGGTGCGCAGGTCGCGATCACGAGTCACGACGACCCAGCCATGCTCTCGCGCCTGCACCGCGAGGAGCACATCATTCTGACGGCTTGCACTGACGGCGCTCGAACTCGTCCGCGCGAGTATCGCACCACCTCGCCGCCACGCCGCCGTTGACGGCGCGACAATTCGCTTGCGCCGTTCGAAGGGCGCAAGCAGGGCGTCGTCGAGGACTCGCCGCGCGTTTTCGGTGCGAGCGCCCGCGGTGAGCTCGGCCGCAACGATGCTGGAGAGAACGGTAGAGGGCAGCGCCCAGCTCAGGAATGCCTTGAGTCGATCGAGCTCAACGGGCTGTCGGAGTGCGTCGACCAGCACATTCGTGTCCAGCGTGTAAATCAACCGGTGCGCCGCAGGTGCTCGATCGTCGCGAGCCCGCCTGCGGCCGCCAGCCTATCAAGACCACGAAACACTTCTGCGCGGAAAACCACGAGGTCCAATGCGGCATCGACGGCCGCAGTCTCGGAGGCCGCACCGAGCGCGACCTTCGCGGCGTCCAGCTTCCGCTGGTCCATCACCATGTTTTTGCGGCGTAGCGTCTGTCGGGTCTTGGCCATTCACGCGCTCCTGAAGGAGACGTTGAACACTAGCACCCCTATACAGATCGAAGCAAGCGTCCGTCTGTACGACGCCAGAATCGCCGCGTATTTTCGTCGCCCCATCCCCGCTCCGCGAACTCTCCGCATTGAGTGTCCATGACGCGCACGCTTTCGATTCTCGGCTGGATCTTCATCGCCATCGACTTGGTCGGTGCAGCGGTTCTCGTCTTTGGCCGCGACAGCGGCGATGCCGCAACGCGCGGGCTTGGATCAGGCCTCGGCACGGCCCTCGCCGCACTCGGCGCCGTCGCCGCGCTCTTGCTCTGGGCGGGGCGAGCACCTGAGCGGTCACTCCTCGTGATTCTTGGAAGCGTATTGGCCGGGGCGCCTGTGATTCTGGGCGTGACGCTGGCGGTGTCGCGGAATGGGCTCGGGCTGATCTACCCGTCGATGCGTGATCGGGGCGTGCCGCGCGAGCCGAGCCCACAGTACGCGTACCCCGACGCCGCTGGACGCGAGGCGGCACTCGCACTCGTCCTCAATGACTACGCGAAGCTCGATACGCTGCTTCGCACCACTCCGGCGCCCGATCTCACGGCGCGCGATGAACGCGGCGTATCGCTCCTTGGATTGGCGACGCGCGTGGCCACCATGGACGGCGGTGCGATGCACGACTCTGATGGACTCCGGCTGCTTCTGGCCGCGGGAGCGCGACCACGCCCGGACGATACCGCTGGCGATGAATCGCTCCTCGAACGGGTGGCCGGCGTCAAGGGCGATCGCGCACGCATTGTCCTTGAACTCCTCCTCGACGCAGGGCTCAGCTTCGACGCGCCGATGAACGACGGACGCAGCGTGCTGTTCCACTCCTATCTGAATCCGGACGCTGCGCGCGTGTTGCTCGTGCGAGGTATCGACGGAACGGTACACGACACGCGAGGCGGCGCGGCCGATTGGTCGCCGGTCACATACCAAGCCGATTTGAAAAACTGGGCCGCTGCGTTGGTGCTTCTGGAAGGCGGAGTGCCGCGAGATCACGGAAACCCACCGGGTTCCGTGATGGAGCGCGTGATCAAGAACGGCGAGGCGTACATCACCAGCGACGACCGCGCCGACCCGAGTTACCACGCGTTCATTGCAGCCGTGAAGCGGTAGACGACTCGGTGTCGGCATGCCGCGCGGGCCATGAGCTGATTCGTCTGTTTGCGCGTAGTGGCGTGAGCCCCCAATCCGCCAGAGGCGAACGCTAGACTAACGCCAGACCAACGCTAGACTAGGCTAGCGCAATAAGCGCCCAGCGCCAATTTCCGTGAGCGCATCTCCGCGCTCCCTACCCCCGCACGTTCCGCCACGAGCTTCCCGATGTCGCTTGATCTTCGCTATGTCCTCCGCTCGCTGTCGCGCGCCAAAGGCTTCGCGATCGCGGTCGTGCTCACCTTAGGCCTCGGGATCGGTGCCAACACCGCGATCTTCTCAGCGGTGCGTGGTGTCTTCCTGCGCCCGCTGCCGCACGCCGATGGTGATCGGCTCATGTACCTGCGCCACCACACGGTGAATCAAGGACAGACCAGCGTGGCGTTCTCCGTGCCGGAGATCAACGACTTCCGCGAGCAGTCGCGCGCGATGCAACAGATCGCCGAGTACTCGCCGCTAACGCTGTCATTGATTGAGTCGGCTGATGCCTCACAGATCGACGTCGGACTCGTGACGGGCAATTATCTGAGTGTGATGGGGCTCACCCCGATTATGGGTCGCGCGTTCACGTCGGCCGATGACGGGGCAGGGGCAGCGCCGGTCATTCTGCTCGGGCACGGTTATTGGATGACGCATTTCTCCGGCGACCCGAAGGTCGTCGGCAAGTCCATGCGCATTGGCAAGCGCTCGGTCGAAGTGATCGGAGTGCTCGAACCGGCGCCGTTCTTCCCCGGTCGAATTGATGCGCTGATGAACATGTCGATCAGTGAGCATCATGTGAGCGCAATGATGGTGCAAGGGCGCACGCACCGGATGACGGAGATGATCGCACGACTGGCCCCCGGCACGACGGTAGAACAGGCTCGGCAGGAGATCGGTGGAATCACGCAGCGCAGAAACGCTCAGTATCCGGAGTCGTACGACAAAGCGGCGGGGTACACGGTCGAGCTGACACCGTTCAAGGAGATACTGGGGCGCGATGCGCGGCTCATGTTGTGGATGCTGATGGGAGTCGCGGCGCTCGTGCTGGTCATCGCGGGCGCGAATGTGGCGAACCTCACGCTGATGCGTGGCGTGCGTCGCGAACACGAGATGACAGTGCGCGCGGCCTTGGGCGCCGGCACGTCGCGACTGCGAAAGTTGCTGCTGGTGGAAAACCTTGTGCTTGCCGGCGGCGGCGCCGTGCTCGGCCTGCTCGTGGCCATCGCCGGTGTCGGCACGTTGTCACGGTTCGTTGCGCGGTTCTCTCCGCGCGCTGACGAAATTCAGGTCGATTGGATAGTGCTCGCGTTTACCGCGCTGCTTGCCGTGATCATCGCGTTCCTGTTGTCGTTTGTGCCGCGGATTGGTTCAGAACATTCACTGGGCGCTGGGTTGGCCGCTGGCAGTCTCAAGACCAGTGGCAGTGCACGTCGCAAGCGGTTGCAACAGGCGCTCGTGATCACGCAGGTGGCCGTGTCGGTGGTGCTGTTGTCCGGCGCGGGTCTGCTGGTGCGCTCCATGCAGCGACTCGCGGCGGTCGATCCTGGGCTCAATCCGAAGAACGTGCTCACGATGGAAGTGCCGGTCGATTTCACGGCCGTCACCGACTTTGCCAGGGTCGGCCAACGCTACGACGAGATGCAGCGTCAGCTATCGACGCTGCCGGGTGTCGAGTTGGTTGGCGTTGGGTCCACGGTTCCGCTGCGCGCGAGCAACATTCTGCTCGAGATGAAGGCGGAGGCACGCACGTTCGACAACGGTCCGATACCATCGGCGGAATATCGCACGGCCGATCCAGGCTACTTTCGCGCGTCCGGTATTCCGTTGCTCAAGGGCCGCGACTTCACCGCGGCAGATCGGTCGTCTGGCGAGAAGGTGGTGATCTTGAACAAGACGCTCGCCGATCGCCTGTTTCCGACGGACAATCCGATTGGTCGTCGCGTTGCATGGACCGGTGATGTGCTGCGCTTCATCGGTGTCTCGGGCGATTGGCGCACCGTGGTGGGCGTGGTGAACGACACAAAGGATGGCGGCCTCGATGCCAAACCGTTGGCTGTTTCGTTCCTTCCGGTGGCGCAGGCCGAATTCCCGCCGGGAGGGCTGGTGATTCGCAGCGCGGTCAATCCCACCGGATTGTCCACCGCGGCGCGGGCGATCGTGCGGTCGATCGCACCGGATCAACCAATCAAGAATGTCATGTCGCTGGAGGCGGTGCGCGACGAAAGCGTGGGGCCGCGTCGGCTCAACGCGCTGCTGCTGGGCGGATTCGGCATCCTCGCCTTGGTGATCGCATCGATCGGGATCGCCGCCGTGCTGGCGTTCAACGTGAGTGCGCGCACCAACGAGATCGGCATCCGGATGGCGCTGGGTGCCGCACCGTCGCGGGTGACGGCGATGATCTTGAGTGAGGGTGGACTGCTGGTGGGGCTCGGACTCGCGGTGGAGTGGCGGGATCGCTGGCGCTGTCGCGCTTTATCGAGGGCCTGCTGTTCGGCGTGCCGTCGCGCGATCCATTTACGTTGGTGGCTGTCGTGGTGACGATGGCGACGATCGGGCTGGTGGCGTGCTGGGTGCCGGCCGCGCGAGCCAGCCGCATCGATCCGAGCGATGCGTTGCGGGCGAACTGAGAGGGGAGAAGGGTTCGTTCACTGGGGTAGCAGAGACAAGCCCAGTTCTTTCAGAAATTCATTGTGCTTGGCCGTGGCTTTCTGCCGCGCGTTGAAGCGGCGCTGGCCGGTGGCGGCGTCGTGCTTGGTGAGTATGGCCTCGATGATGGCGCTCTTCGCGAGGGCTTCCCCGGACCTCGGCGGCTTGGTGCCTTCCGGCTTGAAGTAATCGACATGAAAGCGCAACACGTTTCCATCTTCGATGGCGTTGGTGATGGTGTAGGCGTGCAGCTGCTTCTGGAAAAGATCCTGGGTGGTTTGGAGTGAGGCGTGGTCCTTATCGATCTTCGGAACGGTAGCGTTTTGCTCAAAGATGGGCGTGCCAGTGAAGCCAAACAGCTGGGCCTTCGGGAAGAACGCCTTGATAGCCTTATGGTTGTCGCCGAACTGGGAGCGGTGACACTCGTCGAAAATGAAAACCATGCGTTTGTCGCGCAGTGGCTCGAGTTGCGCTTTGTAGGTCGGCTGGTCGTTCCTTTTGCGCTGCGTGTTGTGCTTGCTGGATTCATCCAACGCGATGCCGAGCTTCTGGATGGTGGTGACGATCACCTTGTCGGCGTAGTCGTCAGAGACGAGACGGCGCACCAGCGCGCCGGTATTGGTATTCTCCTCGACGCAGCCTTGCTGGAATCGGTTGAACTCTTCGCGCGTCTGCCGGTCGAGATCCTTGCGGTCCACAACAAAGAGACACTTCTCGATGTCGGGATTGTCCTTCAGCAGCGTGGATGCCTTGAACGACGTGAGCGTCTTGCCGCTTCCCGTGGTGTGCCAGATGTAGCCGTTGCCGCAGTTCTGATGGATGCAGTCCACGATCTGCTTGACCGCGTACACCTGATA
>JANOKE010000482.1:0-5021 GCA_031419135.1 Gemmatimonadaceae bacterium | reverse complement strand
GATCGCGCCGATCACGATGGCGCGCGCGGCAGGTCCGGCCACGCGCACGGTATCGATCCGTGAGATGAACTGCGTATCACGTTGAATGCGGGTTTCCGTCACCCGCACCGTGTCGTACTGAATGCGGGGTTTGGGTGGGTTGGTGAAGAACGACAGACTCAGGCCGGCCTGTGCACCCAGATTGAGCCCGGTGGCGCGTCCGTAGGGCTTGGCGTCTTCATCGGCGGGCATCACATAGGTCCCGGTCCCCTCGACGCGCGCCGACAAACGGTTATTCAGCACGAACCGGAGTCCAACCAATCCTTGCGGGCCGCCGCCGCGAGGCGCGACCTGTCGCACTCGGCCGAACGAGTGATATCCGTATCCGGCGCCCAGCAACACCTTGACCTGATTAGAGAGCGGATGATTGTACGTCATGCGGTACGACCACATCGCGTCAGACACCTTGCGCAGCGAGTCGCGTCCGGCCTGTCCGATCATCGGCAGGTTCACGTCGGCGTCGGCGTAGCTCAGGTCCAATTCGGCAAGCCAGTTGCGGAAGGCATAAATGCCGACACGTCCGCCGGCTCCAATACTCGGGTCGAGCTTCAAGGTGTCGGCGTACTTGGTGTACCGTCCGAATCCACCGATTTCGATGGCGCCCTGTCGCTGAGCGTGTGCGGAGACCGGAATCGCCAATGCCATCGCGGCGCCAATGGCGGCTTTCAGCGTGCGGCTGCGTAGATTGCGCATGTTCATCTCATTGAATTGGGAATGCTCCCGAACGGACAGGACACCCGGTATTTGGCCTGGCTCCTGACACCGTCGAAATTGCACTCGCTGACGAATACCTTCCAGATTACCAGCAATGCTGGTTCATGCAACATACACTGCTGCGTCGCCGAAAAGGGTCTTTTCCACGTGACACCGCCAAATTAATGGACACCCGTGGCGCACAGCGCCTGGCGCAGTTGGGCTTGATTGTCAATGCGCTGATGGCCGGCGTGAAGCTGGTGGCAGGCCTCGTGGGCAATTCGTACGCCTTGGTCGCCGACGCGATTGAAAGTGCTACTGACACCGTAGGCTCGCTCGTGGTCTGGAGCGGCCTTCGTATTGCGAATCGATCGCCCGATGACCGGTATCCGTTCGGCTATGGTCGCGCCGAACCGCTGGCGGCGGCGACGGTTGCGGCACTCATGCTGGGCGCGGCCGCCGGGATCGCCATCGAGGCTGTGAGGGAAATCCGCACACCGCATCATTCGCCGGCGCCGTTTACACTCGCCGTACTGGCGGCGGTTATTGTCATTAAGGAAGTGCTCGCCAAACGCGTCCTGAAGGCGAGTGCCGCCAGTGGTAGCGTGGTCGTGGAGGTGGACGGCTGGCATCACCGATCCGACGCGATCACCTCGGCGGCCGCCTTTGTCGGAATAAGCCTGGCGCTGATCGGCGGTCCGGGGTGGGAACCGGCGGATGACTGGGCAGCGCTGCTTGCGGCAGGAGTGATTTTCGCCAATGGCGGGTTGCTGCTGCGCAAAGCCATCCGTGATCTTATGGATCATGCTCCGGACGCGCCCCTGTTCGCGGCCGTTGGTGATGCGGCCCGTGAGACGCCGGGTGTGATGGCCATCGAAAAGCTCAAGATTCGCAAGAGTGGAACTGGTCACTATGTAGATATTCACGTGCAGGCCGACCCTGCGCTTTCGCTGCACGATGCGCACATTCTTTCAGGATGTGTAAAGGGTGCGATTCGCACCCGGGTGCCGTCGGCACTGGGTGTGCTGATTCACATGGAACCGTATGAACGGGGCGAGACGACATGACGCGGCATCGCAGAAAATGACGGGCAACCGCAACGGAAAGCACTGGGTGGCGCCGGACGCGCTCGACGCGCTGCGTCTCGCGCCGGTTGATCGCGATGATCGCATCAAGTTGGGGAGCAAGGCCGCGCGGATTGAGGATCTGCCGCCACGCGACGCCATTGTTGAGGCCACCCAGGCGTTGTTGGACCGGCTGACTGCGCTGCAGGACGCCTTCCACGCTGATCGTCGACACGCCCTGCTGCTGGTCCTGCAAGGGCGCGACGCGTCCGGAAAAGATGGCGTAATCAAGAGTGTCTATGGCGCCTTCAACCCCACGGGCGTGACCGTGGCGTCGTTCGGGCCGCCCACGTCGCTGGAGTTACGCCATGATTTTCTGTGGCGGGTGCATCAGGTGGTGCCGCCGCTCGGGATGATCGGCGTGTTCAATCGCTCCCAGTATGAGGACGTGCTGGCGGTGCGTGTGCGCCAACTCGTGCCGGAATCGGTCTGGCGGCCGCGCTATGCACAGATCGTGGCGTTCGAGCGCATGCTGGCCGACAATGGCGTGATCATTCGCAAGTGCATGCTGCATGTGTCGCGCGATGAGCAGCATGCGCGACTCACGGAGCGCCTGAACGATCCGCAGAAGAACTGGAAGTGGCGTCTGGACGACCTCAAGGATCGTGAGTTGTGGGACGACTACACCGACGCGTATCGCGAAGCGCTGAAGGAATGCAGCACGCGCAAGGCGCCGTGGTATGTCGTCCCGTCGGACGACAAGTTCGTGCGCAATTTTCTGATCGCCCGTCTGCTCGTGGAAACGCTTGAGGCGCTGGATCCGCGCTACCCGGAAATGGACCCGGCTGTGCGCGAGGCGGCACAGGGATTCGCGTAGCGGTTGGCCGCGAGTTGCTGCGTTGTCGGGGGTGGTCGAGTGGCCGGGTGGTGCTTATGTTCCCCGTTCTGTCCGCTGGCGGGAGATTGTCGGCTGTGACGGGACGTGGCGCAGCCCGGTAGCGCACTTCCTTGGGGTGGAAGGGGTCGCAGGTTCAAATCCTGTCGTCCCGATGACGAAAAGCACGTGTAGCAATCACTTAGCCTTGGCCTGCGCCGGGGCTTTGTGCGTTTCTGGCAGTTCGGCAAAACTCGTCTCGCACGTGGTGCGCGTGTGTCGCGAATGGTGCCTCAAGGAAGTGCTCCCCGAGGCTACGGTGAGCATTTTTCACGAAAGGCCTAGCCAAGTGAGCGTTTTTCCTTGCGGGTGAGCGTTTCTCGCGCTTCATTGTCAGTGGTGATCCTTGCGTGAGCCTTTTTCCTCCAAAGCAATCCCTGTGAACCGTTTTTCGCGCCCGGTGAGCGTTTTTCGCGAAAATGACCCGCCGGAAGGTGCTCGCACAGCGGGGTACGCGTGGCTGATCGGCAGGTATGGACTGCGCCTGCCAAAGCCACCGGAACTGACCGCGATTGGGGGCCAAAGCCGCCCGGTGAGGGTCTCGTCACGCTGGCACCGATCGCGCGGGCAAACCGCATGGGTCATCAAGTCCAAACGTTATGCGCCGGAAGACACTTTGGTCGCCCAAGTGAGTTTTGCGTTGAAGTGGGAAGGGCTGAACCTCGCGGTCCTCAGTGCGCTCTTTCGTGCCGTCCCAGCGAGCGACATTGCGATCGCTATTCGCGAGACTCCAGTTGGCACGCAGACCCGGCGCCTCTGGTTTCTCTACGAATGGCTGACCGGTCAGCAGCTCGATCTCCCCGACGCCCGCAAAATTGCGGCGGTCAATATCGTCGATCCAAAGAAGCAGTTCGCGCTCTCACATGGCGACGTCTCGACGCGCCATCGGGTGCGCAACAATCTCCCGGGTACGCGCGAATTCTGCCCGCTCGTTCGGTGCACGCCCGCGCTCACCGCCTTGGCTGAGAGTGGACTGGGCGACACCGTGAGAACCGTGATCGGGGCGGTCCATCCGGATGTGCTCGCGCGCGCTGCAGCATTCCTGCTGCTCAGCGACAGTCGGGCATCGTTTCACATCGAGGGCGAAAAACCATCGCGCGATCGCGCGCATCGCTGGGCACAGTCCATCGCGACGGCGGGAGCGACCGCGCTATCGATCGACACGCTGGAGGCGCTGCAGGGTGTGGTCATCGGTGACAGCCGCTTTGTCCACCTGGGACTTCGCACGCAAGACGGATTTGTCGGCACGCACGATCGTACGACGCAGGAGCCACTCCCCGACCATATCAGCGCCCGTCACGAGGACCTGCCGTCCCTCGTGAATGGTATTGCCGCCTATGATGAGCGCGCCGGACGCGGAACGATGGACGCGGTAGTGGCCGCGGCATCGGCGGGCTTTGGATTTGTCTACGCGCACCCGTTTGAGGACGGGAACGGTCGCGTGCACCGCTGGCTGTTGCACCATGTGCTGTCGGCCGCAGGATTCGCGCCGGTCGGCGTGGTGTTCCCGGTAAGCGCCGTCATGTTACGCGAGATCACGGCGTATCGCACAGTGTTGGAAAGCTACTCCAGGCCGCTGTTGCCGAACATCGACTGGCGACCGACGTCAGATGGAAACGTTGAGGTGCTGAATGACACGGCGGATTGGTATCGCTACTTCGACGCGACGGCCCATGCCGAGTTCCTCTACCATTGTGTGCGCGCGACGATCGAATCGGACTTGCCGTACGAAGTCGCATATCTGAAGGCGTATGATGCGTTCACGGCGGCAATCTCGTCGATGGTTGACATGCCCACGCGCACGCTGGACCTGTTGCACCGATTTCTTCGACAGAACCACGGCCGCCTCTCGAAGCGCGCCCGCAGTGGCGACTTCGCCAGTCTCACCGATCAGGAGGTCGCTGCGATCGAGGCGCACTACGCTGAGAGCGTCGCCGATCTTCCCACCGCGCCGGCGTATGCCGATGGTGTGGTGTCCCTGCGAGACGAGCATTCATGAAGACGCGACAGATCGTCGCCACATGCCAAAAATCCAGACGACACCACGACGTCGAAGCACTGCACAGTGTGGAGCTGGCTAGAACGCCAGCATCTGCGTGTACTTCACGATCACGCTGAATCCCGTCGCCGGTGCGTCGGGCAGATTGATTTTCTGCTCGTTAAGCACGATGAACAGATCGCTGAGCGGATGATGAATCAGATTGAACCGAAGATTCGCATTCAGTTGATGCGACCGCGGATCGTATTGCGCCAGCGCATCAAAGAACATGTTGGTGGTGAAACTGTAGTTC
>JANOKE010000481.1:0-1616 GCA_031419135.1 Gemmatimonadaceae bacterium | reverse complement strand
TGCGAAGATGACGCTGATAGGCGGCAGGAATCGTGGGGCAATACCCCGGCGACGCAGGATGACGTGCACCAATGCGCGCCCGGTTCGCCCGTTTCCGTCAAGAAACGGGTGAATGGTCTCGAACTGCGCATGCACCAGCGCTGCCTGCACCAAGGGGGAAAGCGTCTCGTCGTGGATCGCCGCGCAGAGGTCAATCAGCAGTCGGTCCACATCGTCGGGCGGCGGCGGCACAAAGTCAGCGCCGCACGGATTGTAGTCGTTGCCACCGATCCAGTTCTGCGTTTCGCGAATACGTCCGGCAATGGCTCGTTGGGTGGTGCGTTCGAGCAATTGCGTGTGAATGGCCACGATCTCGGGTACGCCAAACCGCTCGACTTCGGCAGCCTTGTCCACGGCCAGCACCATGGCGTCGATGTTCGCGATGAGCTCGATGGCCGTTGGACTCGGGGTGATGCCAGATTCTGACCGCGCTTCCGCGCGCGCGAGCTCACGGACTCCCAGTTGCATGCCCTCGACCTTTGAGGAGGCGATGGCTTCGGTGCGTAACAGTAGGCGTGCCAGGGGATCGAGGGCGGGCCCACCATCGTCGTTCAATGCCCGGATCGCGAGTTCGGCTTCGGCTACCAAGCCGGCCAACGTTCCGTCGAATTGAAGCGCCAATGACGACATAGCGTCTGGAATAAACGCCTCGTATCCACACGCGCGCTTGTATTTGGCGGGTGCGTGGATGGTGGGATCATGAGCCCAGATTCGTCGACTGAGGTGGCCTGGCATCAAATTCTATGGGTTTGGGTATTCTCGATCTTAGTGCTATTTATATATTAAATGGAACTATGATGCTTGGCTATTCCCGGATGCCGATCGACGCATAGTGCTGTTTGACGCATAAAGAGCAATATGCGAATCCACTATTCCCAGATGTACGTCAGTCGGCGCGAGGTGGGATCGTGGGTCGAGGCTTGCGGAGACACTCGCGGCGCAGAACGTCCACGGTCCTGTCGTAGTACGCCTCGGCGCTTTCGTGCGTGCGGCCAATGCAGATCGTACCCAGTTTGCCAAACTCCTCCAGCGCGCCAATGAGGTGGAACATCACGCCCTCCTGCGTTGTGGCATCAAAGTGGAGGTCGTTGTTCACCGCAATGTCGATCAACTGCTCGGGCGCGAGGCCGACAAATGCCGGCTCCTGCAGATTGTCGGTGGCGTGATAGCAGCAGGTCAGTCCGTTGTGGGTGCGATAGACGCCTGATGCGGTGTCGTAGACGCCGTCGGTGAGAAACTCCAGCATGAGGAACGGGTGTGTGGTGCCGCCCTTGCGCAGGTTGATCTCGATGGCCGTGGTTTTCCACGCATCGGCGTGCCTGACGCACATGAAGTCCACCGCGAAGCGTGCCAACACGCCATCGCTTGCCAGGACACGCGCCACACTCAGTCCATGCGCATGGAGGTCGGCGGTGTACTCAGGGCTGGCCGGAAACGTGCAGCCGAGGTACACCTGATCGGACGGACCGCCAAGGAGCTGATCGTGTGTGGCGATGACACTGGCGTGTCCCAGCGGATCGATGCGACACTGCACAGACGGCGAGCGCACCACCTCACCCGGCACGAACGCTTCGACG
>JANOKE010000480.1:0-1881 GCA_031419135.1 Gemmatimonadaceae bacterium | reverse complement strand
GCGGTGACCGCGCAGGTGGATGGTGAGCCGGGAATGAAACAGATGCGAATGGAGAACACGGCGGCCCAAGGCATCGCCATGCACCAGTACGATCGCTATTTCAGTGTGGGGCTGAACCTCGGAATGCCGGATTGCGCAGTGCCGACCGCAGGGAAAGTCTGGAAGCCGACGTTCGATCCGGTTGTCATGGATCTTTTCCCGCCGGTCTCCCCTACGCCTGGTGCTCCATTTAGCACGATCATGGCCTGGGAGACCCACGCACCGGTGGTATTTCAGGGTCAAAGCTACGGATCGAAGAATTCGGAGTTCCCGGCATTCTTCGACCTGCCGTCGCGGGTGAGTGTCCCGCTCGAGCTGGCACTCTCTGGTCCGGCTCCGCTGAAGCGCCTACTCGCCGCCGGCTGGCGTCTCAGAGATTCAGCGCGCGCCACCATTACCTTCGACGCATGGCTCGACTACATCCAGAGCTCGCGCGGAGAGTTCGCCGTGTGCAAAGGCTACTTCGTCGTCATGAACAGCGGTGCGTTCAGCGATCGAAGCGCCGCGTACCTGGCAAGCGCGCGTCCCGTGATCATGCAGGAGACGGGGTTCAGTGCGCACCTGCCCACTGGACGCGGATTGTTTTCATTCCGCAGCGTCGATGAAGCGGCGGCCGCGCTCGACACCGTCGACTCGGACTATGCACGGCATTCCCGCTGGGCGCGCGAACTCGCGCACGAGCATCTGAGCACCGACGTCGTGCTCCCACGAGTGCTCAGGGAGGTCGGGCTGTGAAAGGCTTCGAAGGCAAACGCGTGCTCATTACCGGAGGCCTCGGCTTCATCGGCTCCAACCTGGCCCGACGCCTGGTGGAGTCCAGCGCAGATGTGCTGCTGGTCGACAGCCTTGTTCCGGAGTACGGCGGCAACATGTTCAACATTGACGGCCTGACGGGATCGGTTCGAGTGAATGTGTCCGATGTCCGCGATACATAACAGCATGCCGTACCTGATCTGCGACCAGGATTTCCTCTTCAATCTCGCCGGCCAGACGAGTCACATGGACTCGATGAAGGATCCATACACGGATCTCGAGATCAACTGCCGCGCGCAGCTCTCCATGCTCGAAGCCTGCCGCAAGCACAATCCCGGGGTGAAAATCGTGTTTGCAAGCACCCGCCAGCTCTACGGCAACGATGCAACCAGAACCCATCGCGCCCCGCTTCGTAACAGGTCACGACTGCGGCGGTCGCGGGGAGCCCGAAGTGCTGCTTCGCGCGCGTCAGCTCGACGGCCAGGATCTGGAGGTCGCGCGCCGGCATGGCGCTGATGCGTGGGGCCTGTTCCAACGCGGAGGTCATCGCGCGTTTCCACTCGGCGTTGCCGAGCTCGAAGGCGACGTAAAACGTGGAGGACACACGTGGGCGGGTCGCTGCTGGTCGCATGGGCTTCTCCTTCTGTGAGAGGATAGAAGAAGCCGGAACAGTGGCGGCCCGTCTGCGTTCGCCGCCAGCCTTTACATAAGTTCTAACGATGAGCATCAGCTGCAGCCGCATCCAACCTGTGCGTTCTCTAAATTCTGGCGCGGTTTTTCTCTAAATTCTGTCGCAAGCTGAGCCATATCATCACACTGTAGCGCCGTTCCCGGAGGACCGGACCCGTTTCATCGGGGGGCGCAGGAGGATGCTCAGCATGTTGGATCGTCACGCCGTGCAGGCGTTGTTGCAGGCCGGGCAGTCGCCCCGGCAGATTGGCCATCAGCTCGGGATCTCGCGGCGCACCGTGCAGCGGATTGCGCTGGAGCCCCCGATGGTCACCGTCGATGACGCCGCGGCGCACGCCGCGCGTGGGATCGGTCGACCGGGGCTGCCCGATGGCCGCGCGCAGGTGCGCGCGTGGCTCG
>JANOKE010000479.1:0-8405 GCA_031419135.1 Gemmatimonadaceae bacterium | reverse complement strand
CTGCTCTACCCTCACCCCTTTACTTGCTCACCCCTCTGCTCCCTCACCCCTCTGCTCCCTCACCCCTCTGGTCCCTCACCGCTCCAAAACTCAATGACATTCCCAGTCTCAGCGCACTGAATGATCCGCGCACTGGAATTGTGTTTGATCGCATTCTGGAATCCATCGCGCAGGGCGAGTTCGAAGGATGGAACCGCCAAGGACGCGAAGGTCGCCAAGGACGCCGTTGATGAATCATTTGTTCCTTCGCGTACTTTGCGTCCTTTGCGGTTGAATTGATTTGGTATTTCTCTACCGCAGAGTTCGCAGAGTTCGCGGAGAACAGGGTTGTGACGATATAGCAGGGCTTCCCAACCAAATTAGGGAACCTTGTGGTTGATTGCTTTGTGGAATCCATCGCGCAGGCAAATTCGAAGGATGGAACCGCCAAGCACGCTAAGGTCGCCAAGGACAAGAGTCTCTCTACCCTCCATTGCGAATCCGTGGCTCCCGACGCGAATTCTCCCAACCCCTCACCGTCCCCGTCGCAGCGGCGCGCGATCGAAGCCGAGCCGCGCGCCCTCCTGGTGCTGGCCGGACCGGGCGCGGGTAAAACGTTCTGCCTCACCGAACGCATTCGCTACCTGATCGAGCATCACCGGTTCGATCCGTCGCGCATCTGCGCCTTTACGTTTACCAACAAGGCGGCGGGTGAAATTGCACACCGACTCACTGCCCGTCTGGGTGATGTCGGCGCTCGCATCACACGCGGGACACTCCACGCCTTCTGCGCCGACTTGCTGCGAACGTGCGGGTCGCAGGTGGGGCTTGAGCCCGGCTTCGGCATTGCCGACGAAGCCTACCAACTGAGCGCCTTGCGACGTCTGGAGGGACCACGTCGGTGGCATCGCAACACCCTGACGCGCTTTTCCGCCTGGCGTTTTCGTGGCGATGTGATGTTCGCGAACGACCAGACATTGTTCGAGCGCTACGAGCGGTTCCTGCATGAGCGCAATCTGGTGGACTTTGATCTGCTGGTGATCAAGGCGGCGGAGTTGCTGGAGCACGGGGACAGCGCTGCCGACATACGCGGGCGTTGGGATGTGGTGCTGGTTGACGAATTTCAGGACCTGAATCCGGTGCAGTATCGTGTCGTCAAGGCGCTTGCCCACGACCATCGTCATGTATTTGCCGTAGGCGACGACGATCAGTCCATCTATTCGTGGGCCGGTGCCGATCCGAAAGTGTTCAGAGCATTCGTGAACGATTTCGGCGTCGCGGCCAGAATTCACCTCGAGGAAAACCGACGCTGTCCGCACAATGTGTTCGCTGTTGCGCGCGCGCTGGTGATGGTCAACACGCCGATTTTTGACGATCGCGTGCCCGCCCGTGCCGATCGCGCCTCGGTGTTTCCCGTGTGTGCGTACACATTCGACAGCGATGAGCAGGAGGCGGAATGGATCGTGACGGACATTGTCCGTGATCGCCAACAACACGCGCACCACTGGGGTGATGTGGCATTGCTGTATCGTGCGCATGCCATCGGCAATCTCCTGGAATCGGCCTGCCTGAACGGAGGCGTGCCGTGTCGGCTGGCGGCCGGCCGAGCGCTCGCCGATGATCCCGTGGTTAGCTACGTCATCGCCGCTGCGCGGGTGATCGCATCGCCACGCGATGAGCTGTTTCGCAACGCGTTTTTTCGACAGGTGTTGCCGCGCGCACTGGTGGACGAAGCGCTGGCGAAATCGGAGGAAAACGGGATCACGTTGTTCAGGCAACTTGGCCGCACGGTGTCGCAGTTGCAACGGGGCGACGAGAACGCTCGGCAGATTGGTCGCGCACTGGCCGACGCGCGCAACCTCGCGGCGGTGGGCCAGCACCAGGATTCCCTCACGACACTCGTGCACCACCTGCTGTCGCGCAAAGTTGGCGTTACCCGGTCGGTACTGGACGATCATCACGACGAGATCACCGATCCCGCGGCGCTCCCCGATGTGGTGGCCCTCGCGAATCGATTGCGGCGTGTTCGCACGGAGCGCACGCCATTCTGGATCGCGCCAATGGGCGGTGTAGAAATTCCGCTGGTGGCCATGCTTACCGCGCTGGGTGTGCAGGCCACGCATGGCGGTGAGCCACCGGCATCGGGGGCGGACTCGTTGAAGCCCGGCGATATCACCTTGGTCAGCCTGCCGCTCGGTGTTTTCAAGGCCATGCAACTGCTGGAAATGAGTGCGTCCAGCATCGGGTTCACCGACTTTACCGCCGTTGATCTGGAAACCACCGACCGCGACAAACACACCGCGGAAATTGTCGAGATCGCGGCGGTGCGGGTGCGCGACGGACTGATTGTTGATCAGTTTTCGAAATTGGTCAAACCGCGCGTGCCGATTGCGCCCGGTGCGATCGCCACGCACGGCATTGACGCAAATACGCTGGCCAATGAGCCGTACTTTGAAGAAATCTGGCCGGCGTTTCGGGCGTTTGTTGGTGCCGATATTGCCGTGGCGCACAACGGCTATGACTTTGATTTCCCCATTCTGAGTCGCATGGCTGACGCGTACGGGTTTGAATTTGATTTGACGACATTCGATACACTGCCACTGGCGCGCGACCTGTTTCCAACCAGTGCAAAGCTGGTAGACCTCGCCCGTCGATTCGACATTCCGCCCGGCACCTCGCATCGAGCGCTCGACGATACGCTCACCTTGGCGCGTGTCACCATGTCGCTGGCGCGTGCGCGACTGGAGCGCACACGCAAGACCGCGTTGAACGAACAACTCGGCCATCTGGGCGTGGCGCTCGCGGTACATCAGTTGGCAACCGACAGCATCATAAACGACGAAAGCGCGTTGTTCCTGAAGCTCACCCGCGTCTTTGCGCTCGGTCGCTACAGCGGCGCGTTGGAATGGTATGAACAGGAGCGAGCCGACAATGCGCTGCTGCCACCAGTGCACGACGTGATCGCACAACTTGGAGGACAGGTGCTGATGGACAGGATTCGCGCCGAGCGAACGGCAGACGACAGGTATCCGCAGGCCATGTTGCGATTGCGACGCCTGATCGCGGATATTCCGGACGGATCGTTTCAGGAGCAACTGTCGATTTTCCTGGAGCGCGTGGTGCTTTCCAGGTTTGAAGGCGAGGAGACGGCGCGTGATCGGGTCAATCTGCTCACCCTCCACGCCACCAAAGGGCTGGAGTTTTCGCGGGTGTACGTTGTTGGCGCCGAAGATACCCAACTGCCGGGCGGTTCGCCCACCAAGACGCCCACAGCGCATGAGGTGGAGGAAGGGCGTCGGCTACTCTACGTTGGCATGACGCGCACCATCGATCGGCTGGTGCTTACAACCGCCGCGACACGAGCGGGCAAACCAACCGGTGGTCACCAGTTCCTGGACGAAATGCAGATCCAACTTGAGGTTCCGACATGACCCACACTGAGTGGAGGATCCCGACAGGCGATAGCTGGGTGAGCGCCGTGTATGAACCCGCGACTGTTGACCGCCAAGTGGCAGTGTTCGTGTGTGCACATGGCGCCGGCGGCAGCATGTCCGACCGCGGCATGCTTGCCACCGCCCAAGCACTGTGTGCCGCCGGACTGGGCGTCGTGCGGTTCAATTTTCTGTACAAGGAACGGAAGTCGGGTCGACCCGATGCGATGCCAACGCTCATGGAAACGACAGCGGCCGTTGTCGCATTCGTTCGCGGTCAGCTCTCAACCGACCGACTGATTATTGGTGGTCGATCGATGGGCGGGCGAGCCGCGTCGATGTTGGCGGCAAACGGATTTGACGCGAATGGACTGTTGCTTCTGGCGTATCCGCTGCATCCAGCCGGTCAGCCGGAAAAGTTGCGCGACGCGCATTTGTCACAGATTCGCATGCCCGTGTTGTGCGTGAATGGCACCCGTGATGCGCTGTGCACGCCCGACCTTATGACGCGCGCACTCACAACCGTTACCGCGCCGTGGACCATGCATTGGGTGGAGGGCGCCGATCACAGCTTTCACGTACTCAAGTCATCCGGGCGGACAGATGCGCTGGTGATGCATGAAATACAAACCGTAGTCGCGCAGTGGGTTGTTTGACCTCGTAACCGGTGCGCTACGTGCTGGCCGAAAACGCGGCAACAAACCCCTCAACCGCCGGCGGACCCGATCCCTCGCCTTCGTCGTGCTTGAAGTACACGTACGCGTCACTCCACGGCTGCAACGCCAGCCGCTGAGCCCACTCGGCAAGCGCCGCAGAGTCGTAATCGAAACGGTGCAAACGCACATACCCCCACGTGGCCGTTGCCACCACGGGTGAGGCAAACTCCGGCTGTTCGGTAATGCACATCGGAATATCACGCGCGCGGAGCACAGAGAACACCTCGTCGTCGAACCAACTTTCGTGACGAAACTCGATGGTGTAGCGCCGATCGGCCGGCAATGTATCGAGAAACACCCGCAGGCGATCGAAATCTTTCTTCAGGTTGGGTGGCAGCTGAAACAGAATTGGACCCAGCTTGTTTCCCAGCGCGACGGTGTTTTTCAGCAGAAACTCAACCGCGCCGGCACACTCCGGCTTGAGTCGGGCGTGGTGCGTGATGCGTTGGCTGGCCTTGATGGCAAACGTGAACGTGTCGGGTACCTGTGCGGCCCACTCTTGCAACACGTGTTCCTTGGGCAAACGGTAAAACGTGTTGTTAATCTCCACCGTCGGAAACCGGGATGCGTAGTACGTGAGCATGGCGTCATCCTTGAGATCGTCCGGATAGAACGAACCCTTCCACTCCTTGAACGCGTAGCCGCTCGTTCCCGCGATCAGCTTCATGACGCTTTTCGTTCGTTGGTCGCGTCGCCCACAGGCGCTTGCGCAGCCAGGCTGGCCTTGAGCGCTTCCATCAGGTCGAGAATCTTGGTGCCGCCATCAGGTTTGGTGTCGGCGGTAATGTCCTGTCCATCCACCTTGCGCTGAATCGCTTCCATCACCCGTTCGCGCACCGTGTCCTTGTACTTCTCCGGCTGAAACGTTTCGCTTGCCGTTTGGGCAATGAGCTGCTTGGCCATTGCCAGTTCCATCGGCTTGATATCGCCGGCGGGAATTGTCACCTCACTGGTGGGGCGAATTTCATCCGCGTAGTGCAACTGTTCCATGACCAGTACTCCATTGGCGGGGCGCAACAGCACGAGATATTGCGATCCGCGCGCCGCATATTGTCCCAGGGCGGCCAACCCGGTCTCCTCAAGGGCCGCCGCCAGCAATCGATAGGCGCGGTCCCCTCCCTTGTCTGGTCCGAGATAGTACACTTTCTCCAGGAAAACACGCTCCACTTTTGCCAGCGGCACAAACTCGATGATATCAATCGCCCCGGTGGCCTTTTCGTCGAGCGCCTTGAGTTCTTCCGGGGTCAGAATCACGTACTGGTCTTTGCTGAACTCGTAACCTTTAACGGTGTCGTCGCGGGTGACGATTTCCTGATCCTTGAGACAAGTGTACTGTTGCTTCAGCCGCGATCCGCACTTCTTGTGCAGCATGTTGAACGAGATGCTGACCTTGGATTCTGCTGAGGAGTACAGATTCACGGGAACGGACACGAGGCCAAAGGAGATCGTGGCGTTGGCGATGGATCGGGCGGCCATGGTGGGCAAGCTCGGGGCAGGATGTTGGCGTGAACCACTCGCCTAAACTATGACCACCGGAACCGACTCCACACAACCACCCGACGAGCCGCCGCCCACCGACAGTTTGGCGGCCTATCGCGCCAAGCGCTCGTCGGACACGTCACCCGAGCCGGTGGGGCGCGTGTCGAAGGTGATGGGTCGGCTCTTTGTCGTGCACAAACACGCGGCCCGACAGTTGCACTACGACCTGCGTCTGGAAATGGACGGTGTGCTGCGGTCGTGGGCGGTGCCGCGTGGACCGTCGTACGACATGGACGACAAGCGACTCGCGGTCAAGGTGGAAGACCATCCCATTGAGTACGGCGAGTTTGAGGGCGTGATTCCGGCCGGCAACTACGGTGCCGGTGGCATCATTGTGTGGGATCGCGGAGAGTGGGTGCCACTCGAGGATTGGCGCGAAGGGCTGGCCAAAGGCAAGCTCCTGTTCGAGTTCCGCGGATACAAACTGCAGGGCAAATGGGCGCTCGTGAAGATCAAATCGAGCGAACGCGATTGGTTGCTCCTCAAGGAGCGTGATGCGTGGGTTCGTAAACCCGGCGACCAGTTCGCCGAAGAATCGGTGCTTTCCGGTCTCACCGTCGAAGACGTGAAGCAAGGGCGCACACGCGAGGGTGCCTTGCGCGCCGCGGTTGAAAAAACGGCCGCACCTCGCGATCGCGTTGATCCGCGTTCAGTTGAGGCCATGCTTGCCGAACCGTCCGACGCGCCATTCACACGTGACGGGTGGTTGTTCGAACTCAAACTGGACGGCTATCGCCTGATTGCCGCCAAAACGCGCGGCGAAGCGCTGCTGCTCACACGAAAGGGGAACGACTACACCGCCGTGTTTCCCGAAATTGCGCGCGCGGTAAAGGCGCTGCCATTCAACGACTGCATTATCGATGGCGAGGTGGTGGTACTTGATGCGCAGGGCAAACCAAACTTTTCGCTGCTGCAGCGGCGTGGCCGACTGTCAGCGCCCATCGAGATTCGCCGGGCGGCAGTTGAGCTGCCGTCCACATTTTTTGTGTTCGACCTGCTGGCGTTTGACGACTTCGACCTGCGCCCACTTCCGCTGCGGGAGCGCAAGGCGCTGTTGCTGGAGTTTTTGCCCAAACTCGGACCGGTACGCACACTCGATCATGTTGAGCGCGATGGTGAACGCTTTCTGGAACAGGTAGCCGTGATGGGGCTGGAGGGCATGATCGGCAAACGCGCTGATGCACGCTATCGTGGTGGCCGCAGTGATGCGTGGCTCAAATTCAAAACCGACGGCACCGGCGACTTTGTGATTGTGGGCTATACCGCGCCCAAGGGCGGTCGCCCGCACATTGGCGCATTGCAAATTGCTGACATGGTGAACGGGACCTTGGTGTATGCCGGCAGAGTGGGTACGGGATTTTCCGACGCGCAGCTTGGGGAACTCAAGGCGATGTTGGATCCGTTGGCGCGCGCCGAGCCGCCATGCGAAGGCCCTGCCATCGCGCCTGGCGTTGCGGCTCGTAGCAGCGAGGCGATTCCTGACACCGGATCCACCACCTGGGTGAATCCGCAGTATGTATGCGAAGTGCGTTTTCGCGAGTGGACGCCCGATGGCGTGTTGCGCCATCCCACCTTCCTGCGCCTGCGCGACGACAAAACCCCGCGGGACTGCGAACGACAGCAGTGGCAGGCGCCAGCGGAATTGCCGTCAACAGAAAGCAGTAACGTGCCAACCACCACCGTCGACCTCGATCCACCATTAGCCGCACCAGCGCAACCGGTGGAAAAAACGTTCGTACTCTCCAATCCCAAAAAGATCTACTGGCCCGAGGAACGCTACACCAAGGGCGACATGATCGAGTATTACCGGGCCATCTCGCCGTGGATGCTGCCATACCTCCGCGATCGCCCCGTTGTGCTCACGCGCTTCCCCGACGGCATTGATGGCAAGTCGTTCTATCAGAAAGACGCACCGGAATTTGCCCCGGTATGGATGCGCACCGTGCCGATCTGGAGCGAGGATACACAGCGCGACATCCGCTACTTCGTATGCAATGACGCCGAGTCACTGCTCTATATCGCCAACATGGGGTCGATTCCCATTCACATGTGGGCCAGTCGCGTAGACACGCTGGAGCAGCCCGACTGGTGTGTGATCGATCTCGACCCCAAAGATGCGCCATTCAGTGATGTGATCCGCACGGCCATCGCCCTGCACGCGCTGTGCGAGTCTATTGGCCTGCCGAATTTCGTGAAGACCACGGGCAAGACAGGACTCCACATCCTGCTGCCATTGCCACCGCTCAGCACGTACGCGCAGTCACGCACACTGGGCGAGTTGTTGGCGCGGGTGGTGCTGCGCGAACTCGATAGTATTGCCACCATCACCCGTCACGTGACCAAGCGCGGTGCCAAGGTGTACTTCGACTACCTGCAGAATCGTCACGGACAAACCATTGTCGCACCGTTCAGCGTGCGTCCGCTGCCGGGCGCCACGGTGTCCATGCCGCTGGTGTGGGACGAGGTGAACGATGCGTTGGATCCGAAAGCGTTCACAATCAAGAACGCGGTGGAGCGCATGGAGCGGCTTGGACACGATCCGGTGCGTGGCGTGTTCGATACGGCGCCGAGTTTGCATCAGGTGTTGCAGCGGCTGGCGGCGCAGCTGTAGCGGGAGTTGGCGCTACGGACGCAGCGACTTCAAGTGCAGCGACGAGGACTAGCCGACCTCATGTTGCCGATTGTCGAAGCGAGCAAGGCGAAGCAGGTAGTCCTTGGTCGAATGCTCGTTACCGAAACC
>JANOKE010000478.1:0-1477 GCA_031419135.1 Gemmatimonadaceae bacterium | reverse complement strand
CACACACCGCACTTGGGCGCCCGCGCCGAACATACCAACGCGCCCAGCTCCATCAGCGCCTGATTGTGCGTCCAGGTGAGCTTGCCGGTACGCGGCAACAACCGTTCGGCGATTGCCCACAATACCTTGCCGCCCGCGCCGCTCTCGGGCGTCACGGCGGGCGCGAATACGCGATGCAACACCCGCGCGACATTGGTATCCACCAGCGCAGCGCGCTTCTCGTACGCGAACGAGGCCACCGCGCCGGCGGTGTACGCACCGATGCCGGGCAGTTCGCGCAGGGCGTCGGGCTCGCTGGGGATGATCCCGTTGTGCTCACCGGTAACCTGTCGGGCCAAGGCGTGCAGATTCCGCGCCCGGGCGTAGTAGCCGAGTCCGTCCCATGCCTCCATCACGCCTTTGGGACGCGCGGCCGCCAGTGTGTCGAGATCAGGGAAGCGGTCGAGGAATCGTCGATAGAAATCGAGCACCCGCGACACTTGCGTTTGCTGCAGCATGAGCTCGGACACCAGCACATGATACGGATCGCGCGTCTCGCGCCACGGCAGGTCGCGTCGATTCGCGCGATACCACGCGTGCAACTTGCGCCGAAACACCGACGCTGCCACATCGGTGATCTTCGGAGTCGATCGCTGCACGGATTGTGCGCGGGCCGTCGCTTGCTGTGTGGCGGACGTCTTCGCGGATTTCCTGGCAGAACGGCGGATGGGTTTCGTGGGCAATGCCGGCGATAGACTGGGAGAACCCCTCAGGACTGAACAGCGAAGGTACCGCATGGTACGCCGCGTTCGCCAAGGACCGCGTTGTGACGTTACGGACGCATACGACGAACTCAATGGCTGTTTGCATTGCGGAATCCATCGCGCAGGGCGAGTTCGACGATCTCACCGCCAAGGACGCGAAGGTCGCCAAGGACTACGATACCGAGCACAATGTTCCTTTGCGTCCCTTGCGACCTTCGCGGTTGAATTGATCTAGCATTTCTCAACCGCAGCGTTCGCGGAGTCGCAGAGGACGGAAATCGTTTCTCCAGTCTGTCCTCTGCGCCCCCTGCGCCCCCTGGGGTTCAATCAACCACCACCGCGCCGCATCACAAGCATGTCCCCGTAATGCGCTGCTGCGCCGTGCACCCGCCGAGTCTAGATTGCCTTGCCGAATGCATCGCGCAGAGCGAGTTCGAAGCTGGGAGTGCTCGACCGCGGATCACACCCGCTCCACACCCTCCAATCGTCGTCGCGCCATCATCAGCGGCACCACGGTGGCCGCAACGCACAGCGTCAGGGCCATGACAAACGGCAGCACCATGCGCAGCGGATCGTTGGACCAGCCGAAGTGCTGGGCCACCACGTAGCGCGCCGCCGGGCGACCCGTCAGGTACGCCACCACGCCAATCAGCGCGATGCCGCTCATCATGAACAGCAGGCCGCCAAACGAGGTGGGGATCTGCGCGGCGTTCTCGGAATCGAACTGCGGATAG
>JANOKE010000477.1:0-9648 GCA_031419135.1 Gemmatimonadaceae bacterium | reverse complement strand
CTTCCCTGCTCACCCCTCTGCTTCTCCCTTAGAAGCCGTAGCGCAGCGAAATCTGAATCCGATAGTTCGAATCCACATTGCGAACATCATACAACGTTTGCGCGGTGTTGAACGTGTATACACCAACGGTTTTGCCGCTCTGCGTCGCCACCGCTGTGCGGCTCAGCAGCTGCACACCCGGCAGACCGTTCTGCACCGAAACCTTCTGCTGACCCCACCGACTGTTCACCAGATTGGCGAAGTTGAAGATGTCGACGGTGAACGACAGGGAATGATCACTCACTGACGGCAGCGACTGTCGCAGCGAGACGTTGTACAGATCACGCCACGGAGCCCGGCACGTCATGCGCCGGAGAATCTGCCCGCGCTGACTCTTGAGGCAGTCCACCGAGTTAATGAATCTCTCCATCGCGACCTGTTGCGCGGTGACACTGGCGGCCGACGCGGGCACGTTATAGCCCGTGAACAGGATTTCGCCTGCATCGGCCGTGTTCTTCGGGATATAGACCAGATCGTTGGCCGTTGAGCCGTCGGCGTTTTCGTCGGTGCTGTGATAGTAGTCGTACGCCGCCCCAGACGAGCCCGTGTAGATCAGCGACACATCCATGCGCCACGGGAAACTGTACGTACCGGCGGCCGCGATCTTGTGCGGCTGATCCCACTTGGCTGGTGCCAGCGTGGTTTTGTCCAGCAGATCGCCCGAGACCGTGCGGCCCTGGTTGAAATTCGAGTTCGCCGTGGAGTTGAGCGTGCTCTGCACGTCACGCGCCTCCGAATACGTATACGAGAGTGCGCCTTCCCAGTTATCCGCGAAGCGTTTTGTCAGGCCGGCGGTGAGGTTGTACGAGTAGTCGCCGCCGCTGCTGTTGGACGCATCGTACACCTGATTGCGACCGCCCCGCACCGTCGGGCTGGAGTTCGAGCCGGTGATCGTGCCATACATCGTGCGTCCGTGTGCGTCCGTACCCTGCGGGCCCGCCAACGCCAGATTGCTGTAGAACAACGCATACTTGGACCGCGTGTACAAGCCTTCGACGGTACCGATGATGTTGCGGCCGAAGTCATGATCGAAACCCAACGAGTACTTGATCACCTGCGGGAACTTCATGTTCGGATCGATCGTGTTGATCGTCGACGAGAGTGCCGCACTGGCCGGGTTGGCATTGGTGCCGCCGCACTTCGTTGGCGGGTTCGCAATCGCCGCTTGGTTGAAGACCGGCGGATAGAAGGCGTTGGTGACCGTGGCGTTGTTGCAGGTCAATCCCGGCGTGCCAAGCAGTCCCGTATTCCCGTAGGCGTTCGACAACCACACGCCTGCCGGTGACCCCGTGAAGCCACCGAGACCACCACGCAACTGGTTCTTCTGATCACCAGTCACATCCCAGTTGAATCCAATGCGCGGAGACCACTGAATGTTGCCGGTGGGCAGTTCGCTGGTGTTGCGCTTGTAGGCCGTGTCGACCGCCAGATTGTACACTGGCTTGTTGCGGAACACCGGGATGTCTGCCCGCACGCCGTAGTTGAACGTCAGCGTGGGTCGCACGTTCCACTGATCCTGAATGTAGAACGCGTACGTGGCCGACTTCATGCGGATGAACCCGTCGGTACCGGCCGGCGTCGGCACGGTCACGGCGTACGATGCGGCACCGCCCGGCTTCGCGCCGGTCAGCGAATCAAGGCTGTTGAAGCGCCACGTGCCAAACAGGTTGTTGGCGAACAAGTTCGCCGATTCGTAGAAAATGTTCTTGGTGCCAATCGTGACGTTGTGGTCGCCGATCGGGATGGTCAGGTTGTTGGCGAGCTCAATCGTCTTCTGATCGAGCTGATTGCCGTGTGACGAGGCTTCGCCGCCCGCCAGGAAAAGCGCTGTGCCGCTGCCCGTCTGTCGTGGCGTCACCACACTGATCGACGCCGACTTGGTGGCCGGATCACGCTTGTCGTTGATCGTGGTGTAGCCAACATTCAGCTCGTTCAACACGCCGTTGCCGAGGGCGGTAAACGCCTGCAACACGGTGGCGTTTTTCGACGACGTGAACGCGTAGGCATACGACGACAGCGGGAACTGCGGTTGGTTGCTGGTGATGGCGTCGCGGAAGAAATTCTTGTTCTCGCCGTACCCGTAATTATGGCGGATAACCACACGGGTTTTCGGCAGGAAGTTCAGGTCGACACGCGCAAACACGTTGGTGAGGGGATTCGGGCGGTTAATCTGGGCTCCCGTGCCACCGGCAATGCCGAGCGGTGTCAGCACCGCGTTGAAGGCATCCACTTGCGTTTGCGAAACGGGCGAGTCGGACGAACCGATAAACGGTCCGCTGGCCAACAGCTGTTCCTTCTGCCATTCGGTGGACAGGAAGAAGAACGCCTTGTTCTTCACAATCGGGCCACCAATGGAAGCACCATACTGCGAACGGCTGTACGCCCCGAGGTACGATTGCTTGCGCGTAAGATCCTGATCGCGCGTGTACCCGAACAGCGAACCGTGGATGTTGTTGGTGCCGCTCTTCGTGACGGCATTGATCAGCAGTCCCGAAAAGTTGCCCTGGCGCACATCAAACGGTGACAGCAAAACCTGATACTCTTTCACCGCGTCCAATGAAATCGACTTGGCACCGGCCTGATCGCCTGGACGACCATTGCTGCCCAGTCCGAACAGGTCGGACTCATTGGCGCCATCAATCTGGATGAGATTGTAGCGGTTGTTCACGCCACCGCCCGACAGTCCGTTACCGGTCGTGGAGACCTGTGGGGTCGCGCGGGCGAAGTCGGTGAAGTCGCGGTTGAGCGACGGGAAGCGCGCGATCGCGGTGTCGCTGATCGTCGTGCTGACGCCGGTCTTGTTGGGTGAGATGATGGCACCCTTGGTGGCACTCACGGTGACACTGGCCAACTGCGCCGCCTGCGCCTTCACCACGAAGTCCACCGGCACCGTCTGGCCGAGCTTCACAAGAACGCCATCTTGCGATTGCTGAGTAAAGCCGAGTCGCCGGACTTGCACCGTATAGGGGCCACCAACCTCGAGGCCCTGCACATAGTATCGGCCGTTTTCACGCGTAAGCGTGCTGGCCTTAAAGCCGTTACTGGTGTTTTCAACCTGGATCAGGGCCCCGTCGATCGGCTTGCCCGATTCGTCAGCGACCAGACCCGCGATCGCGCCCGTGGTGACCCCTTGGGCAGTGGCGTGATTGGTGACTCCGAGTGTCACGGAGACAGCAGCAATTGCGAGGCAAAGCCAACGCGGCATGCGCATGGTTCGGATTGTCGATGTGAAGGGGTTCGTCCCGGTCATTCAGACCGAATCGTCGTGCTCGTGCCGAGACAGGGGAAAGTAGGGGCCGACCAGTCCGGCTTCAAGCAGACCTTTCCACCGTTACGCGGGAGGATGTAACCGTTACTCCCGCGTGGAGAACCGCGCCCTCCGCCAAGCCGTCACTTTTGGCGGCCTCGTCCAACCGTCACATAGTAAACCGGAATGCCGATCGCGATCACCCCCAGCACCCCGATCGTGCCCCACCGCTGATTCGGGTCGAGCAGCGCGTTCACCAGCAGAAACAGCGTGGCCGCGCAGAAGAGCAGCGGGGCGAGCGGATACAGCGGGACGCGCATGGGCGGATTCCAATCCGGACGGCGCCGCAGCCGGAAAATCGCCCCCACACTCAAGATGTAGAACACCAGCGACGCCGTCACGAAGATGTCCGCCAATTGTTCAAACGTCCGAAACAGCACGAATCCAATGCCAATACCGGCTGCCAGTGTAATCGCGACATACGGGGTCTGAAATTTTGGATGGACCTTGGCCACCTGACGAAAGAAGAGACCATCGTCGGCCATCGCAAAGAAAATTCGGGGACCGGTAAGCAAAGACCCGTTTACCGACCCGAACGTGGAAAGCAGCACGGTAATCGAAACCAACGTCACCCCCACCGGACCGATCAGCTTCTCGGCGACATCGGCTGCGACCAGCCGGGCACCGCGAATCTCGTCGACGGTGAGTACGGAGAGGTATGCCACATTGGCCAGCACATAGATCAGGATGATCGCCAACGTTCCCCAAATGATCGCCCGCGGGAGATTGCGCCGCGGATCGGCCACCTCACCACCGACCTTCGTGAGATCGCCCCACCCGTCGTACGCCCACAGCACCGACACAAGCGCCAGGCCAAAGGCGCGAACCGAGAAGCTCCCAGGCGGGTTGGCGGGGGTGAAATTCCCTCCGGTCTGCGGAAGACCCAGGGAAAACGCCAGCGCGATGATGAGCAGGAGACCGCCATATTTGGCAATGGTGGTGACATTCTGTACCAATGCCCCCCACTTCAATCCGACAATATTGACCGTTGCCATCATGGCGAGCGCGACGGCGGCCACCCAATGCGCGTAGGTATCGTACGGCGCAATGCCCGGATCGAATCCAAGCCCGCGCAACAGATATTCAGCAAATGTGAGCGAAATCCCGCCCAGCGCCGCCGCGCGAATAATGATCAGTTCCGTCCAACCGTACAAAAAGGCGGGTAGTCTTCCCCACCCTTCTCGAATGAAAACGAAATAGCCACCCGTTTCCGGAAGCGCCCCGGCCACCTCCGCCAGCGTGATGGCCCCGCAGAGCGCGAAAACTCCGCCTATGACCCATACCGAAATGAGCGGGAACGGTCCGGGCAGCTTGTCCGCGATGCCGGCCGGCGATCGAAATATTCCCGAGCCAATGGTTGTGCCGATCACAACAGCGATGGCACTCCAGAGGCCGAGACTGCGAGGCAGCGCCGTGGGCAGCATGGTCGGCGTGCGCGACGACGGAGAAACGGAAGGTGGAGTCATGCGCAATGCTACTCCCGTGGAGGGACAGCGTCTAGTTTTCTCCCGTCATGATATCCCTGTCACTCGCACTGCAGATCGCCCAGCCAGCCGCTGTACCCGCCAGCGCCGCGCGCGGCCTCCCGTGGCCGATGCTCGACGCGCTGTTCTGGATCGCCGCCGTGGCGTGTCTCGTCGCGCAGTACTTCATCGTGCGCGCGGTATGGAAGGTCATTCCCTCGGGGACCAGTTCGCCACAGGTGCCCGTGCCGAATCGCGGGCAAGAGATCATGTGGGTGTTGCTGCCGCTGGTGTTGCTGACCGGAGTGTTCGTGGGGGCATGGCGACAATTGCATGCGCCGGTCTCCTCGGCAACGAGTCCGTCCACGTTGCGCGGCACACTTGACTCGTCTGGTGCGCGCGCGTGAGCCAGCGAGTCCCAGCACTGTCCTCCGCCGTTCTGCCTTCTCCATCGCTGCGTCGCGCGTCTGCGGTCGCCTTGGGCGTCGCACTGCTGCACATCATCTTCGGCGCGATCGTACGCATTTCCGGTTCGGGGATGGGATGCGGTGACAATTGGCCCAAATGCCATGGGTACTGGTTTCCCCCGTTCGAGCGCGTGGACCTCGTGATCGAGGTGATGCATCGCTACCTCGCCATCGGGCTGTTCGTCGCGATCGCTTGGCTGGTGGTGGTCGCACGGCGTACGCGCCATGGTGCATCGCCGGTTGGCGCGGGTGGTGTGTGGAACGCCGCCCGTTTGGCGTTGGGTCTCTGGTTCGCGCCCGCGCTGTTCGGAGCGGTCACCGTGTTCACCGGCAATCCCGCCTGGGCAACGGTCATTCACAAGCTGCTCGCCACGTCGCTCCTCGCCGTGTTGACGGTCGCCACGATTCGCGCTGGCGGTCTTGGTGGGGCTTCAATCGTGGGCCTGTCCGGCACGCTGCGGGCAGAGCGTAGCGCTCGCGGTGCCGCCATCGGCGCGCTGCTCGTGGTCCTGCTGGGCGGCTTGACCGCGAAACTGCCCGGCGCCGCGATTGCCTGCGCAGGTTTTCCGCTGTGTGGTGAAGGCTCGCTCGGCGGCGGCGGTCAGCACGTGCAGTTGACGCACCGCATTCTGGCGTACCTGCTGGTGCTGCATCTGACTGCATTGCCATGGATCTTTCGCCAGCGCGGCGAAGTGTTGCCGGTCATCCGCGCGGCATGGGTTGGCTTTGGTCTGGGGGTGTTGCAGATCGTGTTGGCAGGGTGGATGGTCACCGGCGGATTCCCCGGAGTCGTTCGTTCGTTGCATCAGACCACGGGCATTCTCATCTGGGTGACGGCGTGCACCATGACCTATCTGGCGCGCATCGCGGCCGGTCGCATGGTGACAACGTCGGCCCTCAACACAGCGGCCGCAACAGCCGCCACCGCACCGGGTGGTGCCTCATGACCAGTGTGCCGGTGAATCCACCAGAGAGCGCGCCGCCAACGCTGTCGCGGGACCTTCTGGCGCTCACCAAGCCCCGCATCATTTCACTGCTGCTGGTCACGACGGCGGCGCCGATGTACGCGGCTGGTTCTCCCTCGTGGTTGACGGTGCTGCTGGTAATGATTGGCGGTTACTTGATGGCCGGCGGAGCGAATGCGGTCAACATGTATTTCGATCGCGACATCGACGACGTCATGGCCCGCACGCGGCAGCGCCCAATCCCCAGTGGTCGGATGTCGGCCACGCAGGTGCTCGCGTTCGGCATTTTCTGCGCGACGTTGGCCACGTGGATGCTCGCCCAGTTCGTCAATGTGCTCACGGCGGGGCTCGCGCTTGCCGGGTTCTACTTTTACGTCTTCATCTACACCCGCTGGCTTAAGCGCACATCACCACAGAACATCGTGATTGGTGGTGCGGCCGGTGCGTTTCCTCCACTCGTAGGCTGGGCGGCCGTCACCGGATCACTCGATGTGACGGCCCTCTGCCTGTTTCTGATCGTGTTTTACTGGACGCCACCTCACTTCTGGGCGCTCGCGCTCCTCAAACAGGTGGACTACGGGCGCGCGCGCGTGCCCATGGCGCCGCTGGTCTGGGGCGAGCGCGAGACGATGCATCAGATGGTGTGGTACACGGTGATTCTGTTGGTGCTTACCATGCTGCCGGTGCTGTTCGGCGCCTTCGGCCTGTTCTATCTGGTGTGCGCGTTGCTGTTGGGGGCGCTACTCATGGGTGGCGTGCTGCGCATTCTTCGGGCGGCGAGGAAGGGGCTGCCGTGGTCAGGACCCGCATGGTGGGTGTACAAATACTCGCTGCTGTATCTCGCGCTGCTGTTTGTTGCGATGGCCGTGGACCGCGCCATTGGCTGAGCCGCGGGGCATCGCCACCCGCCGGGGATTTCCCTCGCCGCGCCCGCTCGCTCGGCTGCTCCCTCTCCTTCACCCCTATCGCGCCCGCCTCATGCTGGCGGCGGTGTGCCTGCTGATCGCCGCAGCGGCGGGGCTCGTATTTCCGCTCGTGTTGCGTTACCTGCTCGACGCGGCGTTTGAACTCAAAGACCGGTCGGCGCTTGATCGCGTCGCGCTCGTGTTGCTTGGCGTGTTCGCGGTGCAGGCGATGATGAACTTCATGCAGGTGTATCTGCTCAGCGCCACCACCGAGCGCATCATCGCCACGTTGCGCGAGCAAACCTTTGGCCATCTCATTCGCCTCTCGCCGTCGTTCTTCACCGAGCGCCGTACTGGCGAACTCACCAGCCGACTGTCCAGCGATCTGGGACTCTTGCAGTCGCTGCTGGGCACGTGGATCTCCGAGTTGTGCCGCCAATCACTGTTCCTGATTGGGGGCATTCTCATGCTTACCGTCACCAATGCCCGTCTCACCTTCACGACACTGGCGGTAGTGCCGCTCGTGGTCGGCGCCGCGATCGTATTTGGTCGTGCCCTGCGCAAGGCCACCACCGGCGTGCAGGATCGCGTGGCGAGCGCCATGGGAACCGCCGACGAAGCCTTCGGGGCGATTCGCATCGTCCAGAGCTTCACCCGCGAAAGACAGGAAATCGCGCGATTCGGTGAACTGTTGCATGACGTCGTGACGGCCGCCGTGCAACGGGCGAAGCTGCGCGCCGCGTTCTTCGGTATCGTGGGCTTCGTGGCGTTCGCAGCAGTGGTCGCGGTGATGTGGCAGGGCGGCGTACAGGTCCTGAACAGCCGTCTCACCGCGGGCGCGCTGGTGTCGTTTCTGTTCTACGCGTTGACGGTGGCGGCGGCCGTGGGTTCACTCGCGACGCTCTTCGGTTCGCTCCAGGAAGCGCTTGGCGCGGTGACCCGGGTGTTCGAATTGCTGGATACGCAAGCGACCGTTCGTGATCCTGCGCGCCCGCGCGCGCTGGCCAGGCCGGTGCGCGGTGCCGTGGTCTTCGAGGATGTTTCGTTCCGCTACGCCGACGATCTCCCGCTGGTGATCAGCGATCTTTCACTCACCATCCAGCCCGGTGAAGTGCTGGCGTTGGTAGGACGTTCAGGTGGTGGCAAGACCACAATTGCCAATCTCCTGCCCCGCTTTTGGGACGTGTCGGACGGCCGCATCACGCTCGATGGCATCGACGTGCGCCACCTCGCGCTGGAATCGCTGCGCGGCGCGATTGGCATCGTACCCCAGGAGCCCGTGCTGTTCAGCGGCACGATTCGCGAGAATCTGATGTTTGCAAGGCCGGAGGCGAGTGATGCCGACATCCTGCAGGCCGCCCGCGCCGCGCATGCCTTGGAATTCATTGAGCGATTGCCGGGCGGATGGGATACGCGCGTGGGGGAACGCGGTGTGAAGCTGTCCGGCGGCCAGCGTCAGCGCATCGCGATTGCCCGCGTCTTTCTCAAAAACCCGGCGGTGGTGATTCTTGACGAGGCCACCTCAAGCCTTGACAGCGAAAGCGAGCGCTATGTGGAGGAGGCGCTCGAGGAACTGCTGCAGGGCCGAACCACACTCCTCATCGCTCATCGACTGAGCACCGTGCGCCGTGCCGATCGTGTGGTCGTGTTGGACAATGGATTCGTGGTGGAAGTGGGCCATCACGATGAGCTCGTGACGCGCGAGGGCGGGCGGTACAGGAGTCTTTACTCAGTAGACAGCAGGCAGTCAGACGTCGGAAGTCGATTGAACTGAGCAGGAAGTACGTTTACTGAGTACTGAGTACCATTCGCAGAGTATTGAGTACTCTTTGGGCGCCGAGGTGTCATGCGACACCGAGCGGAAAAAATGCTCCTTTGCGCACTTGGCGACCTTCGCGGTTGAATTGGTTTGGGATTTCTCTACCGCGGAGTTCGCAGAGTTCGCGGAGGACAGCGCAGTGACGTGACAGCGGGCGACTCAACGAACGCTATGCGGTTGATTGCTTGCGGAATCCATCGCGCAGTGCGGGCTCGAAGGATCTAACCGCCAGTCGAAGCGAGAGAACTCACGCCGAATCAGGATTCAAAAACAATTGAGGCTCTTCGGGACTTCGTGTGGGTGAGTGGTACGTCCGACGGCTTGGAAGGCCGCGGAACAGGCGCCGATCACGCGGTACGATGGCAGCAAGTGGATCGGGTGCGCCGTTGAACCGCCATCCACGGAAACGCGCGGAAACAGGGGACACAACAAGGAAACCAATACACATGAAGTTCGTTTCCGTAGTTTCCGTTGGTTCCGCGCGTTTCCGTGGATGGCAGTTGATGATCTGTCGGAACGGGTGTTCTCCGCGGTACGCCGTGTTCCTCTCCGTAGCGACGGCCGGGGCGCCCTCTTCGGGACTTCGTATGGGCGAACGCTTTCCAGTTCCGGGGGACTCCGTGCGCTCTGTGTGCTCCGTGGTTCAGGTGGTTCATTTCGCCGCTCAAAACTGGCAGGAACAC
>JANOKE010000476.1:0-16107 GCA_031419135.1 Gemmatimonadaceae bacterium | reverse complement strand
ATTCCGCAGGCCGAGCGGCGCGAGTCCAATCACCTCGGCGATCCGTGCTTCGATCACCATGCCGATCGCTACTGCCTCGCCGTGTGCGACTTGGTAGTCGAGTTCGCGTTCGATGGCGTGCGCGATCGTGTGGCCGAAATTGAGAATCTGCCGATGTCCACCCTCGCGCGCATCGGCGGCGACCACCTTCGACTTGATGCGCACACTGCCGGCGATGAGCCCCGGGAGTTCGGGCGCGGTCGCACCACGTTCGGTGATGCTGGGAAGCGCCTGGACAACCGCGTCGAAATACGAGGCGTCGGCGACCACGCCATGCTTGATCATTTCGGCCAGACCGGTGCGAAGCACCTCCATTTTCAGAGAGCGCAACACCTCGGGATCCATGATCACGGCGCTCGGATTGTGGAACGACCCCACGAGGTTTTTGCCGAGCGGCGTGTCCACGGCAGTCTTGCCGCCGATGGCTGCGTCGACCATCGACAGCAAGGTGGTTGGTACTTGCACGACGGGAATACCGCGCATGTAGGTTGCCGCAACGAACCCCGCGAGATCGCCGATAACGCCGCCGCCCAGCGCGACCACAGTTGTGTCGCGTCCCGCCCCCCAGACGCACATCGCATCGGTGAGTTCGACCCAGCGTTCACGCGTCTTCTCCCGTTCGCCGGGCGGAATGGTGAACAGGCGCGACGCGCCAGCGGGGAGACAGGCAACCACGCGCTGGCCATACAAGTTGGACACGGTCTCGTCGGAGACGACGGCGTACCGGTGCGCAGGAGCGGTTCGTTGGACAATTTCGCCCAGCGCGGACAGGATCCCGGAGCGGCAGTACACCGGGTATTCGAGTGGCAGCGTCAGCGCCGAGTGCGACACTACCAGGTAACCTCGCCGGCGCCGGCGCGTTTGTTGGCGACGCGCGCGAGCATGAACAGCAGGTCGGACAGTCGATTGAGGTAGATGACGACGAGCCCGGGCAATTCGACGTCGTGCGACAGATGCACCACCCGTCGTTCGGCACGACGACAGACGGTGCGCGCGACATGCAGCGCGGCGGCCTTTGGGGTACCGCCCGGAACGATGAAACTGCGCAGCGGTTCGAGTTCCTGTTCGCAGGCATCGATTGCGCGCTCGAGTTCTTCGATGCGTTGGTCGTCAACGCGGGCCTTGGTAAGCTGTTCCTTCATCTTCTCGTGATCGGGCGTGGCCAGCAGTGCGCCGATGGCGAAGAGGTCGCGCTGAATCGGCACGAGCACTTCATCGATGCGCGGCATCATGTCGATTGAGCGCGCCAGACCGAGTGCGGCGTTGAGTTCATCGACATCGCCGTAGGCCTCGACGCGCGGATGGTCCTTGTCCACGCGGCCGCCACCAAAGAGCGCGGTAGCGCCCTCATCTCCGGTACGGGTATAGATCTTCATGACGAGAAGCTAACCACTCGGAACCCTGAGGTTAAATTGTTGCGCCTATGGTTACTCACGAGCTGAAAGATCTGACGATCCTTGGCGGCGGACCGACGGGGCTGTTCGCGCTGTTCTATGCCGGCATGCGCGGATCGTCCGCGCAGATCGTCGACGCACTTCCCGAGCTTGGCGGTCAACTGACGGCGCTGTATCCGGAGAAGTACATCTTCGATGTGGCCGGATTTCCCAGGGTCCTGGCGAAAGATCTTGTCCGTTCGCTGACCGAGCAGGCCATGCAGTTCCATCGCGAGACCGGACTGCCGGCACACCTGGCGCAGCGGGTAGTTGGGTTGGAGCAGGCCGATGGACATTTTGTGCTTGTGACCGAGCAGGATCGTTTCCCGACGCGCGCGATCATTATCGCGGCAGGCATTGGCGCATTTCGCCCGCGCAAACTGCCCCAGCCATTTGCCGAGCCGTGGTATGGTCGGGGTGTGCAGGAGTACGTGCAGCACCCTGAGAGCTATCGCGGCCAGCATGTGGTAATCATTGGCGGCGGCGACTCCGCGTTCGACTGGTGCGCGCAGTTGCGCGAGCGAGCGACCTCGGTGACGCTGGTGCATCGCAGCGATCGGTATCGCGCTCACGCCGCGACCGTGGCGGAAGTCGAGGCGGCCGCAGCGAACGGCGACGGTCGGGTCGCGATGCTGCCGTTTCACGAACTTGATGCGATCCACGGCACCGGGCAGATCGAGGGCATCCGCGTGAAAGACGTGAAGACCAAGGTGACGCGCGACATCCCGGCGGATGTGGTGCTCCCAATGCTGGGCTATGTGAGCAATATGGGTGCCCTGCTGGAATGGGGACTCAATTTCGCGAAGGACGAGATCGCGGTGAACTACCAGATGGAGACCGGACGTCCGGGGATCTATGCGGCTGGGGATATTACCACGTATCCGGGGAAGCTGAAGCTGATTGCGACGGGATTCGGCGAGGCCACGGTGGCGGTGAATCAGGCCGTGCATTGGGTGTATCCGGAGAAAAAGGTGAATCCGGGGCATTCGTCGAACCTGGCGGTATTTGGGCAGAAGGACGACTGAGCAGGGAGCGCGACGGCCGGACGGACTGCGATATCGGATATCAGACGGACTACGATATCGGCAATGGGATACCTGACGACGGATACCTGAGCACTGCACGCGCCCTCTCTTGTCAGGGATCGGGTTTCTCATCGCCGGTATCGCTTTCCCGCTGGTGGCCGGTATCGTGGGTACGCTCGGCTCGAATCCGCTCATCGATGATCTGCTCGGGCAGCAAGATGGCTGCGCAGGGAGCGCGACGGCCGGACGGACTGCGATATCGGATATCAGACGGACTACGATATCGGCAATGGGAGACCTGACGACGGATACCTGAGCACTGCACGCGCCCTCTCCTGTCAGGGATCGGGTTTCTCATCGCCGGTATCGCTTGCCATCTGGTCGCCGGTATCGTGGGTACGCTCGGCTCGAATCCGCTCATCGTTCTGTAGTGCCGCTCGGCTGCCCCGTCTTCCTCGTCGCTCGTTGTCCGCTCGCGCCTCATTTTCGCGAATTCTCGCAATCAGTCGCGTGAGCATTGCTGCCACGATCTGCGCACGCGTTTCCAGGTCTTGCGCTCGCGCGGTGTTCGCCCGGTCGACGGAGCCGGCGAGCCGCAGATGCACGGCGGTTTCGTCCGCCGAGGCGCGCGCAACGACGAGCAATCTGGCGAAGTCATTTTGTGTCTCTCGGCCGGCTCCTTCCGCGATGTTTGCTGGAATCGATGACACGGAACGGCTGAGTTGCGCTCGCAGTCCCGGCGCACGACGCGCGGGGATGTTCGGCAGCAATCGATGCACCGCCTCACTGAGTTCCTGCGCGAGTACGAAGACCCGCAGTTTTCGATAGTCCGGCATGGACCCACGATAGCGCACCACGCCGCACTCGCCGCAACCGCTTCATTTCGTCGGCTACATTTCCCCGCATGCTCCCCCTGCTCGCCCGGCGACTGCTGCTGTCCATCCCGACGTTGTTCGGGGTACTGGTCGTTGTGTTCCTGTTGCTCTATGTCGCGCCGGGCGACCCGGTGCAAGCCATGGTTGGTGAGCGCGCCGACTCGGCAACGATTGCGCGACTGCGGGCCGAGCTGCGATTGGACGATCCGCTGCCTGTGCAATTTGCGCACTACGCCAGTGGCATTCTGCGTGGCGACTTCGGGCGATCCTACATCACCGATCGACCGATTGTCGATGATATCGCGGAGCGGTTTCCGCGCACGGTGCTGCTGGCCACAACGGCGATGCTGCTGGCCACGATCACCGGACTCACCATTGGCGTGCTCGCGGCGGTGCGGCCGAACGGGTGGTTCGACCGGATCGCCATCGCCGTCACCTATCTGGGGATATCGTTCCCGGTGTACTGGATCGGCTTGTTGCTGATCCTTGTGTTTGCCGTGACGCTGCGATGGTTGCCGGCCTCGGGTTACGGGGGCTGGGAATTTCTCGTGCTGCCCGCGTGCGCACTCGGTTCGCGATCGATCGCGTATCTGGCGCGGATATCGCGATCGGCAATGCTGGAGGTGCTGGGGGCCGATTTCATTCGCACGGCGCGGGCGAAGGGACTGACTGAGTTCGCGGTGATCTCGCGACACGCATTGCGCAACGCGCTGATTCCGGTGGTGACGGTCGTTGGGCTGGACTTCGGCGCGTATCTGACCGGCAGTATCCTGACCGAAACGATTTTCAGTTGGCCGGGGATTGGCCGCTACGTGGTGATGGCGATCTCGCGACGGGATTTGCCGGCCGTGCAGGGAGCGGTGTTGTTCCTGAGCGTGGTGTTCGTGATTGTGAATGTGCTCACGGATGCGGCGTACCGGCGGGTCGACCCGCGGGTGGGCGCGTGAAGGGCACGCGGGGAGATTCCGATATCCAATGTCTTCTCACCCTTCCGGTATCCGGCGTCGGGTTTCCCATCACCGGTATCGCTGTTCATCGGGTGGCCGGTATCGCGGTTCATCGGGTGGCCGGTATCGCTGTTCGCCTGCGCTATCGGACATCGGCACGAAGTCAGCAATGAGCGACCCGATCCCGTTTACTTCCCTCCCAACTTCACCCCCACCCACCGCTGGCCGTTGAAAATCACCGGCACCTCAAATCCCTGGATCCAAGGCTGCACGGCATACAACTCGTTGTAGAAGAACAACGGCACCAGCCCCACGTTTGCGTACGCCAGCGAATCGGCCTCGCGATACAGCGAGGCGCGCCGCGTGGCATCCGCTTCACGACGCGACGCATCGACCAGCCGATCGAAGTTCGCATCACTGAAGAACGACACATTCCCGCCCGCGCCGCGGTTGGCGCTGTGCAGCAGCGGATACAGGAAATTCTCGGCGTCGGGATAATCCGCATACCAGTCCTTCACGACCAGATCCGTCTGTCCGGCTCGCGCCGCCGCCCGCATTGACGTGGCATCGCGTTGCACGATCTTGACACGGATATTGGCTGCCGCGAGATAGGCCTGAATGCTTTGCGCCAATCGCGGAAACGGCGCGGACTGCGAGCACCACAGTTCCACATCGATCCCCTGGGGAAACCCGGCGTCGGCAAGAAGCGCACGCGCGGCGGTCGAATCGTACGCCACCGGTACTCGCGCGCTGTTCGCGCCGTCGAGTGACGGCGGAATGACACCGGCGGCCACGCGACCGCGACCGGCCAGCAGCTGTGACAGCAGCGTTGGCACATCAATCGCTGCGGCGATGGCGCGGCGCACCCGCACATCTTTGAGTGGACCCCGCGTCGTATTGACGCCGATATACCAGAGCCGCAGCGCCGGTGCGCTGGTGAGTCGTGCCGATCGGGTATCCGTGTCTTCCCACGCCTTGGTTTGATCTTCGGGGACGTACAGAATATCCACCGTTCCGGCTTCGAACTCCGCTACCGCGGTGGAGGGTTCGGGAATGATGCGCGCGATGAGGGTATCGATGCCGGGTGCGCCACCGAAGTAGTCAGGATTGCGCGCAAACTTCAGATAGTCATCATGCTTCCACTCCACCAAACGCCAGGGTCCCGTGCCCACGGGGTGCTCGCTGAAGTTCTCGTCAATGACATCCGGCACCATCGATGCAATCGGCATGGCGAGCAGTTTCGGAAAAATGGCGAATGGCTCCTCGAGCGTGATCACCACCGTGCTGTCGTTAACGGTTTCGATGCCGAGCGATCGTCCTGTGCCCCCGGCGAACTCGCGAGCGCCTTTGATGGGAAACAGCGGCCACACGGAGCGGGCCTTGGTGGCCGGATCGAGCACGCGCACAAAGGACTGCTTCACGTGCCTGGCGCGGAATAACGTGCCGTCACTGAACCGCACGTCGGTCCGCAAATGAAACGTGTATCGCAATCCGTCCGCGCTCGTCTCCCAACTCCGGGCAAGTCCCGACTCGATTCTTGCATCGGCCGTGAAGCGCGTCAGGCCATCGAACAGGTACGCCACCGCGCGACCCGATGGGACATCGGTCGCGCGCGCGGGATCAAGCGACAGAGGATCTTCGCGGTCGCGCGAGTCGACCAATACCCGTCGTTCCGGTGTGGACGTGTCGCGTTGACAGGCGCCGAATGCTACGAGCAGTGCGAGCGCGAGTGGAACGGTCAACGAGTTGGGAGCAGCAGTGCGTTGCATGGCGGTGTTGACGGAGAGCGAGTGCCGGGAGAGCTTTCACTCTGAAACTACTGATGATTTCTTCCCTTCGCGTGCGCGGAGTCAAACCTCTCTTTCACAGCATCCTCGCCATCGTCGCCGCGTCGGTCGCCAGTCCGGTGACCGCACAGGACCTGTCCTGTGAACGGGGTGACCGCGAGGTGCGTGCCCTGCGCTTCTCAGGCAACCGTGAATTCCCCCATGTCACCCTCGCGGCGGCGGTGGTGACCCAGCCGTCGGCGTTCGCGGGTCTTCCGCTGGTGGGTGAGCGTCGGTGCCTCGATCCGCTTGAGTTTGCACGGGACGTGCAACGACTGACGACCCTCTATCGGCGACGTGGTTTCCCCGATGTGAGCGTCGACACCCTCGTCTCGACGCGGCGTTCCGGTGTGATCGATGTCACGTTCACGATTGTTGAAGGCGACCCAATGCGTGTCACCGCGTTCGCGCTCCGTGGCACAGACGGGGAACCGGACGTGCAACTGGCGTCACGCGATTTCCCACTCCATGAAGGAGGTGTGTTCGATCGTAGCACGCTGGAGGCGGGCCGTGACACGTTGGTCCGTCGTCTGCGCAATCGCGGATGGCCGCAGGCGGAGGCGCTGCTGGCGTACACAACCAATGTGTCGGCGCATACCGCCGACGTCGAAGTCACCGTGGTACCGGGAATCCGGGCGCGACTGGGACGCATCGCGCTCGTGCTGGACACGACGGAAAGCGGTTCCTCGCGCGTCGCGGAGGCGACGATTCGCCGCACGCTTGCGCTGCGGACCGGCGACTGGTACTCGGCACGCGACATTATCGACGCCCAGCGCAATTTATATCAGACGGACGCCTTCCAGCGCGTCGACCTGCAACCGGACAGCACGCAGCCGCCAGGTGATTCGATCGTCAACCTGGTAGTGTACCTCTCGGAGGGTGATCGGTGGGCTGCGCGAGCGGGCATGGGGTGGGCCACGCTGGACTGTTTCCGCATGCAGGGTTCGCTCACCGACCGCGATTTCCTGCCGTACGCGCAACGACTCGAGCTGACCGCCCGCGTGAGTAAGATTGGTATCGGGGCGCCACTGGACGGCGTGCCGAATCTGTGTCAGGGGCAGGCGCGATCCGATCCGTACAGCCGCTCACTGAACTACTACGCCGCGATGACGGTGCGCCAGCCGGTGCGGGCGCGTCAAGCGCGCGTGCCGGCGCTGACCGTGTTCAGCTCTACCCTGTCGGAATACAAAGCGTTTCTCCGTCGCACGCCAATCGGTGGCGCGCTGTCAATAACCAACGCTCGGCGCTCGAGCATCTCGAGCACCGTGTTGTATCAGGTTGAACTGGGTCGCACCGAAGCGGAGCCGGCGTTCTTCTGTGCCGTTTTCAACGCGTGCGATACCGATTCGCGCAACTTCCTGCAACGGAATACCCGATTGGCCGCGCTGGAGTACTCGCTGGTGCGTGAACGGGCCAATGATCTCCTTCGACCCACGGGCGGGAATTCGCTGCGACTCAGCGTGCGGCATGCGTCCACGCTTATCGGGTCCGATCGCACGCAGCAGTTCAATCGCGCAACCGGAGACGCCACCTGGTATCGGGGTATCGGTGCGGGCACGACGCTCACGGCGCATTTGCGTGGCGGCCTGGTGTTCGGTGGCGGCACCTCTCCGTCGCTGAACGCCTTCATTCCCCCGCAGGAGCGTTTATACGCTGGCGGACCGACAACGGTGCGCGGCTTTCGTCAGAACGAGCTTGGTCCGGCGGTGTACATCGTGAATCCGTACCGCGAAGTGGTGGAGAACGGCACGCGCTTTTTTCGCGCCGACAGCGGACGCATCACCGACGAGCGAGTGGTCCCCACGGGCGGGAATAGCCTGGTCGTCGCCAATCTGGAACTGCAGGTGCCGAGTCCGCTGGCTCCGCGACTGCTGCAGCTCGCGATGTTCGCGGATGCCGGTCGTTTGTGGAATCGCGGTTCGGGTGGCACGACGCGCGCGCTGGCTGATGATGGGCCGTCGGTCAAGGTCACGCCCGGCATTGGCGTGCGTATCGTCTCTCCGTTCGGTGTCATTCGCGTTGACCTGGGCTATAACCCGTATCGTCTGCCGTCCGGGGCCGCGTACTTCAATGCCCCGTTGCAGGGCGGCATCGCACCGCTGTACTGCGTGAGCCCGGGAAACACGTTGCCGGTTCGGGCGGGGGCGGGCGCCAACGCACCCCCGACGCAGGACGCCGGTGTTTGTCCGTCGAGTTTTCGGCCACAGCGCGGGACCGCGCTGCTGCGCCGGTTGAATCCCAGCATCTGGATCGGTCAGGCCTTCTGATGGCGCCCCGTCGTCGCACGATTGTACTGGCCACCGCCACCGTGTTGCTGGGGTTCGCCGCGCTGGGCGTGTCTTTCGTCGCGATGCTCACGCAGACCGACCGTGGGCGCGTATTGATCATGCGCGTTGTGCTGCCCACGTTGCGGCGCGCGATGCCTGGCTACCTGTACATCGGTCGGGTGAGCGGCACGCTCTTCGCCGACCTGACCATCGATTCGTTGGAGATTCGTGAACCGAACGGTCGATTGTTTGTGCGTACGGGGCCCATCCGTGTGACCTACGACCCGCGCGACCTGCTGGATCGACGCGTGGTGATCAAGTCACTCGAGGTCACGCGACCGAACCTGACTGTGGTTGACTACGGCGCCGACGATTGGAATTGGAAGCGCGCGTTGCGCCGGGCAGGACCGTCAACGCCGCGTCGGCGTGGAGGGTTCGGCGACTACATACTGCTCGACACGGTGACGCTGCATGAAGCCACGCTGGTCGTGCAGCAGCCGTGGACGCTTTCGGATACGCTCAGGGGCGCGAAACGCGACAGTGCCCTGACGTACAATCTCACCCGAATGGACGGTGAAGTTCGTCGCGATGGCGAACGATTTGCGCGGATCTGGCGATTCGTGCGCGGCAACATGGCACTGGGCCGAACCCGCATTGCCGATCCCGATTCGGCAGGTGTGCGGATTGCCATGCGCCAGCTGGACGTCGTGTGGGTGTACCCACCGTTCTGGTTCCGCAACATGCACGGCACGGTGCGTCAATTGGGTGACAGTCTGTGGATGGACGGCGCCGAATTTCAACTGGCCAACTCGCGCGGACGCGGTGACGCGAAAATCGTCTGGGGCAGCGGAAAGCCCGTGCGGTACGACATTCGCCTTCAAGGCGATACGGTCGCCATGGCCGATGTGGCGTGGATTGACGAATCGCTGCCCCGCACGGGCGGAGGCAGTACCGCGCTGACAATCAGAAATAACCCGAAAAACCTGAACATCATCGAGTACGAATTGCGCAATATGGATGCGCGCGCGATGCGCTCCCACCTGACGGGACGCATGACATTCGGGGTTGGCGGCGAGGTGTTGCGGGTCACGGATGTGGCGCTCAATCTCGGGCCGGCACACACGGATCTGCTGCGTCAGTTCAATGGCGAGCCGTTTCCGTACGATTGGCAAGGCGCGCTGAGCGGACGTATCGCCGCACGCGGCGGTCCGGTAACGAAATTCCAGATCGATCGAGCCGAGTTCACGTACGATGACGCGCACGTGCCGGGTGCGCAGACGCGCGGCGCGGCGTTCGGCATGGCCGATATCTTCACGCCGTCGGAAGCCATCCTGAAGGGCATTACGTTGCGCATCGACCAGCTGGACTTACGGACACCCCGGTTCGTGAATCCGTTGTTTCTGGAAGTGAATGGCATCGTGCGCGGTTCGATGCAGCTGGACTCACTCTGGTATGACGCACGGTTTTCGAATGCCGATCTGGAACATGTGGATGGACCGGGTCTGCCATCACATCTCACGGGGAGTGGTCGGTACACGCTGGTAACCGAGGGCGTGCGGTTCGATCTCGACCTGCAGGCGTCGCCATTGTCGTACACCACGCTGTCCCGATCTTATCCGGGGTTTCCGCTGCGCGGCAGTGCGGTGGGCAGCATCCGCGCCAAAGGCCTGGCCGAGGATTTCGACTTGCGTCTCACGCTGGCGGGGGAAGCGGGCGAGCTGGCGTTCGTTGGTCGGGTAGACGGCTTCGAGCCGGCCTATGCGGCGACCGGTCAGTTCCGGGTGCTCAGCGCCGATCTGCAGTCCCTGTTTGGAGACTCCCGGTTTCCGCACTCGAATCTTTCCATGACGGGTGACCTGGCGATCAGCGGCGCATCGCTGTCTTCGCTTCGAGGTCCCGTGCGCGCAACGGTCGACCAGTTTTCACGGGTCGCCGATGTACGCGTGTTTGGCGGCACGGCCGCCGCGACGTTCGACTCGGGACACGTGCGGCTTGACACCCTGATGGTCGAGAGTTCGGCGTTGCGTCTCACCGCGCGCGGTGGTCTGGGACTCATCGCCGATCGATCGGATACCCTGCACTTCACCGTCTCCATCGATTCGCTTGGCGGTTTGCGCCCCTGGCTTCAGGCGGGTGATTCCCACAAACGACTGATCAATCCGAGTGATACGCTGCGCGGCACGATCGAGATGCGCGGGCGACTCGCCGGTACGATTGACACACTCGATCCGAGAGGATTGGCATTGGATGCGCGTGCCGACGGCGCCGATCTGGTGTTCGGAGCGGCGCGCGCCGCACGGGCGAACGTGGCGCTCGCGGTCGGTGATGTCATGCACGGCGGCAATGGACAGCTGCAGGTCACGATGGATTCGGCACGTGCCGCGGGGATCGCCATCTCTTCGGCCACCGGTCGATCGACGTTGCAGCGCGGCCTCGCCGACCGGTTTGCGGCCGAAATGCGCACGCCGACCGAAGCACGATTGACGGTAACCGGCGGCGTTACGCGCACCGCCGATACCACCACACTGCTCATCGACACCTTGACGATTCGCGTCGACAGTGGCACGGCGAAGCCGCGCGGCTTTGGCCTGGCCGCATCGGCGGTCGTGCGCATCGCGGGGAATCGCACCGGGGCGCTCGATTCGCTGGTACTCGTGCATACCGACACCGGTCGTGTTTCCCTGCGCGGCATCGTTGGTGATTCCGGCGTCTTGCAAGGCCGCATCGATCTGGATCGCGTCCCACTGGCAGATGTCGGTCGACTGGTGCCGACGAGCGGACTGACCGGGGGAATTGCGACGGCGCGCGCTGCGGTGTCGGGTACGCGCGAGATGCCTCGTTTCGACGCCAGCCTGTCGTTGCGCGATGCCGTGACCGGGCGTATGCGATTCGGCGTACTGGATGTAACTGCGCGCTACGACTCGCTGCGGCTGGACGTGGACGCATCCTTGGGCGTGGCGGGCCGGCAGGCGCTCGCGGCGACGGCGTCGTTGCCAATCGATCTCGCGCTGGTGGCGCGGCGCGATCGCCAACGCGACAATCCGCTGACGGGACGCATTGTCAGCAATCGGGCCGATCTGGCGCTGCTCGAATCCCTGTTCCCCGACGTGACCAGGGCACGCGGGCGCTTCTCCACCGACCTGCAGCTCACCGGGACATGGCAACGGCCCCGGTTGCGCGGTCAACTGCACATGGACAGCGCGGCACTGACGCTTGCGAATCTGGGGATTCGCCTGGAACAGGCGACCGCTGACATCGGCTTTGCAGATGATACGGTGTTCATCCGGCGCTTTGGCGCGATCAGCGGGTCGCCATCCGATTCGCTGGGCGTGAGCGGCATTATCAGTCTGGTCGAGCCCCGCAAGCCCGTATTCGATGTGCGGCTGACCGCCAATAATTTTCTCATCATCGACAAGCCGCGAACAGCATCGCTGGTGCTCACCACGAGCATACCTGTTACGCTCACTGGCAACAGCGACGCATCGCGTGTGCGGGGAGCTGTGCGCATCGATCGCGGAAAAATCTACATTCGCGCGCTTGCGCAACGGCGAGGGCTCGATCTTACCGAGAACTTCGACGTCGATACGGCTTTTCTCGGTTTCAACGCCCTGCTGCCTTCTGCGCCGAGCGCGCTGATGCAGAATCTCGCGCTTGAAAACGTGCGCGTGAACATCGGTGACGATGTATGGCTGCGGTCGCCGGAAGCGAATCTCAAACTGGGTGGCTCGCTGCGGGTGACGCGCGGCATCGGGCGTGATGGCAGTCGTGCGCGGCTGGCACTCTCCGACTCACTGGTGGTCGAACGGGGCACCTACCAACTCAACCTCGGCATTGCCCGCCCCGGTTTCGAAGTCGATCGGGGTGTCGTGCGATTTTACGGCGACCCCGATCTCGAGCCGGCTCTCGACATCACCGCGCTGCATACGGTTCGTGAATTGCGGGCCAACTCGAATCGCCAGGACGTTCGTATTCGCGTCAGTATCGGGGGCACACTCGACGGCCCCACGCTGACGCTTTCGAGTGCGGACAACCCGCCGTTGCCGGAGAGTGACATGTTGAGCTATCTCGTCACCGGCGAACCCGCCTACGCCCTGTTGGGGGACTACGCGGAACAGGGCGCAACGCTCGCGCTTCGGTTGGCCGGTAGCTATCTGTCAAGCCGTCTTGCCGGCGGCCGATTCGACGTCGTACAGGTGGAACCAACGGCCCTCGCCCCGGGCGATGCGGCGAATCTTCGTGGGAGAGGGCTGGGCATCCTGGCGTCCACTCGCGTTGGCGTGGGCGGCCAACTGGCCCGGAACACCTACTTCGCGTTCACGACCGGCCTGTGCGGGCTCTCGGCACAGACCTCTGGTGGCGGCGATGCCCTGTCGTTGTTTGCGCAGGGACTGGGTGTCAAACTGGAACGACACTTCGATCGCGGATTCTCGGTGTCGTTGGGACTCGAGCCCGCATCCAGCGCCCAAGTCTGTGGACGACTCGGTATCTCCCGAACGTTTCAGCAGACGCCGCCACAGATCGGCCTCGATTTTTTCCGCGCGTGGACGTTTTGAGGAACTCAGACGGGAGACTGGAGACCGGAGACGGGAGACAAAACCCATAGACTGAAGACCGAGACGCGGCAGGCCTCACCAGCGCCGGTTGGAAGGACGGAGCGTCTGTTTCCCCAGAGCCCCTCCGTTCGTCTGCAGTGACCGCATGCTCTCCTCGTACGACACTCATCCCGCGCCCCTCGGCCACACGGCGCCCACGCTGGCCGACGTGCTGGACGCCATTGATCTGGCGGACTCGCCGGCCACACGCGTTCAGGCGGCGGCCGATGCCCTCGCAGCCATGGGATTCGGGCGTGTCGTCATCAGCTTGCGCGATGCCTCGCTGAACGTGACGCTGTCCGTCTCGGCCGGCAGCGCCGATCCAACGGCGATCGCCGGCTACGCGATGCAGTCGCTTCCCGGTGCCGTGTGGCGCCGTCGATTCACGCAGCTCGAGCGCTTCCGAGTCGGTGAGTTGTTCCTGCTGGACGGCAGCGATCCGTGGGTCGCGCGTGAGTTCTTCGCCGCTGAGCCTTCGCCGCGGGGGGATGGTCGTACCTGGCTTCCGACGGATCTCATGATCGCGCCGTTATACGGAGCGGAGCACGACCTGTTGGGCATCGTGAAACTGGCGGCGCCGTGCGACGGTCGACGCGCGACGGAATCCAAACGACGCGATGTTGCCAGTCTTGTTCGACATCTGGCGGCCCGTCTTGCCTATGATTCGCTGCAAGGGCTGGCCCGACGTCGGTCAGAGCGTCTCCAGCGGTTGCAGGAAGCTGGCGCCGCGATGGCCCGTTCATTGGATGAGCACGAGATCATGCGCGAATTGGCACGTCAGGCAACGCGCGCGACACGGGCGGAGGGCGTGACTATTGGCCTGCCCGATCTAGGACAAGATCTGCTGGCGACCGCTTTGCGAATGGTGCGCGGTGTCGAGCGCCAACGCGGTGTCGTGCGCCTGGGCGATGGCATCGTGGCGGAAGTCGCCCGAACCGGACGCCCGGTTCGCGTGGGCGACCGTGACGCGGACCGGGCCCGCGAGAAGGCTGGATTGGCACCGTACCTGTCGACCTACGATGTGATGGGCGACTCCGGACCAGCCGCATCAATGCTGGCCGTTCCATTGCTCGCCGGCATTCATCTGCTTGGGGTGCTGGTGGTTCACGCCGCGTCGACGGAGGTGTTCAGCGCCGACGACGAGGAAATGCTGGCGACGATGGGTTCACAGGCCGCAACGGCCGTCGCGAATGCCCGTCGTTATGCGGAAAGCGAACGGGAACGCCGACAGACGGAAGCGCTGGCAGATGTGGCGCGCGCGGTTGGAGAGTCCCTGCGACTGGGCGAGGTCCTGCGCCTGATTCTGCGGCATTCGGTCTCCCTGCTTGGTGCGGAAGGTGCGTGCGTCGCACTCCGTCAGGACGACTACCTGCATATTGTTGCGGCCGTGGGCGGAGCCGACGTGCTGGCAGGCGTCCATCTGCCGGTTGCCTCAAGCCTGCTGGGAAAGGCCGTGACGGAGAACCAACTGTTCGTTTCAAACGACTTCCGGAACGATCCCCGATCGTCGCGTGCGGTGCAACGGTTGGCGAGCATTCATCGGACGGCCATTGCGCCGTTGATGACGGCGCGAGGGACGATTGGCGCCATCTCCGTGATCAATCGTGAACAGCCGTTCACCAACGACGATGCGCGGGTGCTGCAGCGACTGGCGGATCATGTCGCCGTGGCGATCGTGAATGCGCGCCTGTTTGAAGAGGTCGAGCGCGCAACGCGCGAGTGGAAGGTCGCGTTCGATGCGATTGCCAGCGGGTTGGTGGTTCTCGACGATGCGTTCCTGGTCAGGCGCTGCAACGCCCGCGCCGCCGAACTGTGCGGCACCGTCATTGCAGATCTGCTGGGCAAACCCTTCGGGCCGTCACTGCTGGGATCGCACGCCTCCGACGTCGCGTCCCTGGCGGCGTTGGTGCAGCGATCGCTGGCTGACGAAGTGCCGCAGCGCGAGATCGTGCGCAGCGAGAGCGGTGAACGGTTGTACGAATTCCTCGTGGCACCGCACCCCGCCGGCGGTTGCGTGGTCACGTTCGACGATGTGACCTCGTTGCATCGACTGACCGAACGGCATCGCAGTGTGCTCGAAATGGTGACCGATGCGATCGTGATCACCGGACTTGACGGTCGCATTTCGTTTGCCAACGTGGCATCGCACACGCTGTTTCGCACCGGGGCATTGGTGGGCCAGCCGGTGGCTTCGCTGATGGCAGCGGAGTCACTCGACGAGGTGATGGGCCGCGAACGGGCGACGCGCGAGGGGATGCAGCAACGCTACCAATGCGACGTCGTGTGTGCCGACGGCGCGCGTCGTCGGGTGACGATCAGCACGGCGCCACTGTTCGAGGTTGGCCTGGTTACGGGAACCGTGGCCTGCCTTCGTGACATCACCGATCAGCGTGCTGATGACATCGCGGCGGCGCGATCGATGCCGCCTGATGAATGTGTGCTGGAGTCCGCCAGCGATGCCATCTTCACACTCGATACCACCGGTCGATTCACTTCGGTGAATCAGGCGCTGCTGACGGCCACGGCACAGACCCGCGAGACGTTGATCGGACAGCGCTGCGCCGCCCTGTTCGACCCGCGTGATCACGGGTGTGCGCAACACCTGCTGGAGCGCACGCTCGCCGGCGAATGTCTTCGACAGCAGCTGCGCTACACGGTTGTAGAGGGCACGCCGCGCGTGGGCGCCCTGACCACGTCGCCCATCGTTGAGGCTGGCGTGGTGGTGGGGGTACTGGCCATCCTGTGCGACGTCACCGATGCGGAGCTGCAGCGCGAGGCCAACCAGCAGCGGGAGCGTCTCGCCGCTGCCGGCCACGTGTTACATGGGATGGCCGGTGCGTTGAACCACACGCTGACGAATTTGCTCGCGCTGACCAATCAGTTGGTGGAGTCGCCCGCGACGGACGGACACGGACACCATGCCGTCGCCGTCTCCAACACTTCTCTACATTTACCAGTGAGGGGTTGGAGGGGTGAGGGGCCGGAGGAGTGAGCAGGTGAAGGGGTGAGGGAAGAGCGGTGAGGGTAGAGCAAACCCTCTGCCCTCACCGCTCACCGTTCTACCCTCACCCCTTCCCCTGCTCACTCCTCTGCCCTCACTCCC
>JANOKE010000475.1:0-1096 GCA_031419135.1 Gemmatimonadaceae bacterium | reverse complement strand
AGCGCTACCGACAGGAGTTGATCGAGGCGATCAGCGCCACCGACGACACACTGCTGGAGAAGTATCTCGATGGCGGCGAAATCGATCGGGACAGTGCGATCCACGGCCTGAAGGAAGCCATGAAGCGCATGGATCTGTTTCCGCTCTTCGCGGTGTCTTCCGACAGCATGATTGGCGTGCGCGCCCTGCTCACCGAATTGGTGCAGCTCATGCCCAACGCGTACGAAATGGAGGAGTTGCACGCGCTCACCGGCGCCGAAGGTCACGAAACGATCCAGCTGCATGCCACCGACGACGGTCCCTTTGCGGCGCTCGTTTTCAAAACGTTGGCCGAACCACATGTCGGCGACGTGAGCTACTTTCGCGTGCTGTCAGGACACGTGACGAATGGACAGGAGGTGTACAACGCCACGCGCGACGGAGGGGAAAAGCTCGGCCATCTGGCAATTCCCTGCGGACGCGAGCGCATCGAGGTGCCCGTTCTGCATGCCGGCGACATCGGGTGCGTGACAAAGCTGCGCAACACGCATACCAACGACACGCTGTCCACGCGGGAACATCCGATTCGCCTGGCCTCCGTTGCGTTTCCCGAACCGCTCGTGCAGTTCGCCGTGCGGGCCACCGCCCGCGGAGAAGAAGAGAAAATGCAGTTGGGACTCAAGCGGCTGCACGATGAAGACCCCACGTTCGACGTGCACTACAACCCGGAGACACACGAAACCATCGTGGGCGGCTTGGGTGAACGCCATCTGGATGTCGCCATGGCCGTGCTCAAACGGAAGTTTGGTGTGCAAGCCGACCTGTCGAAGCCGCGGATCGCGTTCCGCGAGACACTCACGGCGAAAGCCGAAGGGCAGGGGCGTCACAAGAAGCAAACCGGTGGACGTGGCCAGTTCGGTGATTGCTCTGTGCGCCTGAGCCCGATGCCGCGCGGGGAGGGCTATCTGTTCGACAATCGCATTGTCGGCGGTGCCATTCCCTCGAAGTACATCCCGGCGGTGGATCGCGGTATCCAGGAGGCGTCCGTTCGCGGCGTATTGGGTGGATTCCCGCTGGTCGATTTCCGCGCCGAACTGTACGACGGCTCAACCCACTC
>JANOKE010000474.1:0-4023 GCA_031419135.1 Gemmatimonadaceae bacterium | reverse complement strand
GGTGTCGGCGGAGATGTTTGCGCCGCCCGCCGGCTATCGCGAGATCAAGAGGTCGCAGCCGTAGCGGGACTTCCAACTTGGCCATGTGTCACAATACTGTAGCTACGTTACTTGATTATGTAGCTACAGAAGAATAGATTCCACCAATGCGCTTTGATTGGAGTCCCGAGAAAGCAACCGCCAACTACGAGAAGCACGGTGTGCCCTTCGAGATGGCGCCCCTACTCTGGGCGACTGGTCCGCTGACTATGCCGAGTCCACGCGCGCGCAGTACCGAAGCGCGGCACATCGCCCTTGGCGAGATTGGCGGAGTACTCGTTGCGATGGTTTACGTGATGCGAGAGATCGACCTGCTCTGGGTCATTTCCATTCGGCGCGCGAGTCGCCGAGAGAGGAGAGACTATGCGAAACACTAAGACAGATCCGACCCGCACGGGCCGTCCAGGCGGACCAGTGACGCTCGACGATGTGATGGCGCACCCCTTGCCGCCCCTCGGTCCGCCGATAAGCGATGAAGAGATCGAGGAAGCCATTGCAAGTGATCCGGACGCGGCGCCCATTGTCACGTCGGCGCAGATGCGAAACGCCACACGCATTCCGTCCGAGCAGACAAAAGTGCTCGTTTCCTTGCGCATCGACGCCGATGTCCTCGCGGAGCTGCGCGCGTCAGGACCTGGCTGGCAGACGCGTGTCAACGCGCTGCTGAGAGCCGAGGCCGAGGCCTCGCGCGGAGATAGGGCCGACTCCGTGAGCCCACTTGCCGCCGTCGAGCGGATACAGATCACGATGAACGACGTCATCGACTCGGTGAAGAAGCAGCTGGTGCGCGAGCGGCTAAGAAAGGGTCGCAATCGATCCGATCGGACCTAGGGCGTTCAGGTGCTGACCAGACGGAGGCCAAAGACTCGCTCCCCGAAGAACGGGACAGGCGGGTCTTCCGGGGTGGGTTTTTATCACGATAGCCCCGGCGAAATGCCGAGGCTATTTGATTTAAGTGCAACGCTCTGAACAGTTGCCCCTCCAGGTTTCGAACCTGGAACCTTCTGATTCAGAGTCAGAGGGTATTGTGTTCCCGCACGTTCCCGCGTATACTCTGGAAGTCACAGTTTCAGAGAGGAAACGAGCAAATGACGTACTTCGGAGCCGCCCCGGCTTACCCCTCGATTCCCGCCGATTTGCTTTCGCTCAGCTTTCGGAAGCGCAGAGGAACCGATGGCGAACAACGTCAGAGAGACCGTCAAGCTGTCCAAGCGCACCGTGGAAGCCGCCAAGGCCCCCGCCACGGGCGAAACCATCCTCTGGGATAGCCACGTCCCACTCTTCGGTCTGCGCGTCTACTCCACGGGCCGGCGCAACTTCATCTACCAGTACCGCACCCCAGAGACGCGGCGCTCGCGCCGAATGATTCTCGGTGTGTATCCGACCATCACGAGCGAGCAGGCGCGCGCGCTGGCCGTAACCGCTGCGGCGCGACTGGCGGCCGGCGAGGATCCGCAGGGCGAGACCCTCGACGGAATGCAGCGGCGCACCATGGCGGACGTGTTCCCCGACTACCTGGACGAACGCCGCGGCAAGATCGCGCCTCGGACGCTCACCGAGTATCAGCGCGTGTGGACGACGCTGCTGGCGCCGACGTTTGGCACGCTGCGCGTGTCGGCGCTCGATGAGTCCAGCGTCGCGAGTTGGCACGCGGCGCGACGTGCGACGCCCATTGCCGCCAACCGCGCGGTTGACCTCGTGTCGTCATTCTGCGCGTGGGCCGCGCGTCGTGGCTATCGCGCGAAGCACTCGAACCCGTGCGAAGGTGTGGAGCGCTACGAGGAAGTGAAGCGCGGTCGGAGTCTGAGCGTTGAGGAATACCAGCGACTTGGCGCGGCGTTCGTGCAGGCACGTACGACCGGCATTCGTCCGGCCACCAAACTGCGCAAGCAGACGAAGAACGCGGCGAAGACCAAGCATCGGCCGAAGACTGCCGATCTTCCGCGCACATCGAACCCGGTCATTCTCGATGCGTTGCGGTTCCTCACACTGTCCGGCTGGCGCGAGCAGGAAGCGTTGACGCTGCGCTGGGATGCCGTCGACCTCGCGCGAGGCGTCGCCGTGCTCACCGACACCAAGAGCGGACGCAGCGAGCGCCCTCTCGGTGAGCCCGCCCTCGACGTGCTGCGCGCGCAAGCACGCGTTGATGGCAATCCGTTTGTGTTCGTTGGCGAACGCGCCGGCCAGCACATCGCGGAGGTGAAGTACACCTGGGCGAGCCTCAAGCAGGCTGCGAAGCTCGAGGAGACGGCACCGTTCCGGCTCCATGATCTGCGGCATTCGTTCACGACCGTTGCGCGTGACGAGATGGGACTTGGTGACCACGTGATTGCGCGACTGGTCGGTCACACGCTGGCCGGCCAGACCTCACGCTATGGCGAAGTGCGAGACGCGACCGTGCGCACCGCGGCGAACGCGATCGCAACCACGATCGACCGCTACCTCACCGGCAGTGACGCGAAGGTGCTGCCGTTCGCGGCGCGCCACGCGACCGCATCGTAAGAGCAGGACGGGGCACATCGGTCCCTCGTCGTACAACGCCAACCAGCGAGTCAGTCACCATGCAAGACGCGGCCTGCGACCATAGTGAACCTGCCGCCACTTTCCTCGCCCTCACGCCGATGGTGGGGCCAGTCCATGCACGGCCCGGGGACTACATCTGCCTCTGGCTCGGACGGCCGGATGCCAACCTGTGGGTCGTGGACGCGACGCCATGCGCTCGCGCGGGCAATGGTGGCCGAAGGGGTGCTATACGGCATGCTGCTCGACTGGTGCAACGATGGCGTCATCCGTGGCCTTTCCGCCACTGACTACCGGACGGTTGCGAAGCTCGGAGGCGTCACCACAACCGCGACGCGATCATCCAGACGAGCGCCATGAACGCCATGACACCGGCCCTCAGTTCAAACCCTGAGAGCAACACGAAGAACGACACGACCAGCAGGATGATGCCGATGTATGCCGCAATGCGGCGGCGCACGTTCACGGCGTCGGGAGTCGGGTCGTCCAGCATCTCACTACGCTACCGAGCGCGCCGCACGTCGGTAAGGGAAAGCGCACCCGTGTCACGTGGTTTTAACCCGTTTACGCCGAGTGCGCTTGACCGTCGCGCCAGTGAGGTCGGCGGATGGTTGCGAGTGCTCACGCGCGAGCCTAGCGTCACCGGACTTCGCTCCACACCAGCGAACCGACGACCTTCTGTGAAGCGGTCGACGGTTGCAACGGCGCATATTGCACCACCACAGTCAGCCGCGGCGCGTCGTTACCTTGACCGTCCGTCTCGGTGATGGTCGTGCCAAGGCCGTACTTGTTGAGCGAGTCCCACGCGCGCAGCCGATCGCCAATTTGCGCGCTTACGGTCGTCTCGGTCTCCTTGCCCTCCGAGTCGCGGAGCTGCGTCGGATTGTCATGGGCGCGTGAGTTCAACGTCACCTATGACTCCACCATGGTCGTGCTCACCGCCGCAAGGTTCGCAGACGGAAAAGGTTCGGGTACTTCCCCTCGCCTTAGAGCAGACACGGGAACAGCAGTGCAGTCGTCAAACTGACCGACGGCTATCCGTTGTACGGTGGAAGCCGGTCGAGCCACCGCCTGAAAGGCCACAAGCGAATAGCGTCAATGGTGAGGACTGTCTCGTCATGCGCCGCGCGCAGTCGTTCGAACCGCGACCACCATCGACCCTTTGCCGGTTGGTTGGGGAAATCGTCGTCCAGCCATGACCCCCCGGCGGACTCGCGCAACTTCCCGGCGCGGTATTCCAGCCGCGGCGCGGGCATCAGGTGTTGCACTTTGTACCGCAGCCCGAGACAGACGCGACAGCCCCAGGCGGTCTGCGGTCGCCCGTAGAGCACTCGACAGCGCCGCGCGCACCGTGGACAGGTGAGCAGCCACGTCAGCCCGCCACGGGGCTGTAGGCGCGCGCCGAGGTGCAACGACAGGGCTTGTGCGCCGTCGTGCGGATCGCTCGCCCACCCAGCACCCCAC
>JANOKE010000473.1:0-17789 GCA_031419135.1 Gemmatimonadaceae bacterium | reverse complement strand
CGTAGTCGGCATCGTGTCCGGGCCGCGAGTTGGTGGAACCATGCGACGCCCAGGCGATGGGCGAGCTGCCGTAGGTGCTGTCACCCACATTCACCGGTGCGCCACATTCCAGCAGCACGCGGGTCATGTTCACGCGGCCGTGCCAGGCCGCCCAATGCAACGGGGTGCCGCCCCATTCGCCTTCAGCATCAAGCCTCCAACCCAACGCGACCATGAGTCGGACGCTCGACTCGCGGTCCTGCTCCGCTGCCAATGCCAAGGTCTGGCGATCTTCTGCAGTGAACGTGGCCATCAGAGCGGGCTGATCGGCGAGCATGGCGCGCGCCGCACGCTCGTCGGCCCGTATGCATGACGCCAGCAACCGATCGGCAGGCGTGAGCGACGACGTGTCCGCGCCGCACTCGGCGAGATACGTTGCGACGCCGTCGTTTCCTGCGCGCATCGCCATCGCATAGGCGGTTTTTCCATCGCCGCGCGGCGCATCGACAACGGCGCCATGCTCCACCAACAGGCGGGCCACAACAACGCTGCGCCCAAAAGCGGCCATACGATGCAACGGCATTTCAGCATCGCCCAAAGCACCGCTCGGCGCATCGTCGTGGCCAGACTTCACGTGGCTGGGTACATTCGGATTCGCGCCGTGTTCCAACAGCCACTGCATGCCCAGCGTTGACGATGCACAATGCGGGTGGTCCTCCTTGTATCCGGCCAGAAAATACAGCGGGGTGTTTCCCCATGTCGCGTGCGCGCCGCTCACGTCGGCCCCGTGTGTCAGCAACACGTCAAGGCAGTCGCGATGGTTGAGTTCAGCAGCATGGTAGACGCTTTCTCCGTCGTTTGGGTTCGCACCGCGTTCCAGAAGCAAGCGTGCCACCGCGACGTTGTTGGATACGCAGGCGAAGTACAGCGCGGGAATAGTGACACTGGGGTCATGGTCGAGTGTCATGGCGGAATTGGCGCTCGCGCCCGCGTTAAGCAGCAGGCGCACGGTATGCACGCGATCGGCGTCACCGACACCCAACAGCCGCTGGAGCCCGGCGTGACAGGCGTAGATGATCGGTACGGTGCCATCCGCTGCAGAGGCGCGTCTGGCGAGCGCCGGGTCAGTCGCAAGAAATGCCGCCACGAGCGCCGGGTCGCCAACGGCGGCTGCGGTGTGAATGCTGTCGCGCGCCAGCTCAGGGTGCCCGTCAAGCACGGTCTTGGCGCGCGCCGCATCATCTTCCCGAAGGGCCCGCAGGAATCGCGCCGCAGGCACACTCATCGATTTCCCGTCGTTCGCCTGTTGGCGCAGTCCAGCATGCGAAAAATCACGGTTTCTTGAATCCCAGTGCGTCTTGCACGGCGCTGTTCGCAATCGGCGAGATGCCGCTTGTGCTCAGTCGCCACTTGTCCATGTACTGTTCGGGTCGAACCAACTGAATGCCCAACGCATTCAGCATGGGCTCCAGAATGGAGTTTTTGAACGGTGCATCGGGGCCTTGTTCGAACGGTGTGAAGAAGCTGTCCCAGTGCACGTTGCAGGTTGGCCAGCGGTGCGCCGTAGTTCACGCCGTCCACCACGATAGGGACGGTGAGATCAACCGCGCTGGCCGAGTTCTGAAAGAACCAACTGAATCGACCCTGAGGTCCATCCACCACGAAAAGGAACGCGCGATTACCGCCACCGTTGGGAAAGTCCTCGGCCACACCGGCACGCAATCCACCGGTCGCGGGATCGGGATGCGGCACATCGGCAAGTTCAACCGCATTGTGTTGTTCGGGGTTGGTGGCCGGATCGCCGCTGTGATTCCAGCGCACGATGTACATCGTCACTCCTGTCGCCAGCACCCGCTTCTCGCCGCCGTTCACGACAGAGCAACGCTTGGCCGGCACCCGTTCGGCGCGCACCTGCAAACAGGTCGTCTTGCTCCCGACAATTGGCGCGCCGGTCAGCGTGGCCCAAGTGCCGGTGTCGAAGGAATGATCGAAGTGGCTGTGACCGGTGAGCAACAAATTCACTTGCTGCGGACCGCCGAGCGCGTTCAATACGCGTGACGGCCGGCACGTCAGGGGTGAACGGTTGTGAGGTGTTCGCATAGCCACCGCCACCACCGGAGAACGCGCTCTTGGGCAAGCGGGTGATGTAGCCATCGGTGACGATGCGGAGCGGGCCCAATTCGTAGTACATGTTGGAAATCGACATCCAGGTGATGTCAACGTGGTCGGGGCCGCGACCAGCACCGCGAGCACGCGCCTGGTCATGCGACGCGGATTGCGCGAACAACGGCACGGGCCACGCGAGGGCCAGAACGAGTGAGCGTCGAATGTGTGGGAAGGGAAAGCCCATACCGAAACAAAACTGCTCGTGCCGCCCACCGGCAATCCCGGTTTGACCCGGCTGTTCCCCTGCAGCCAGCTGCGGCCACAGCGTGGGCGACAATGAAAGGTCAAATACGAGACAGGTAACCGCCCGGAGGGTAGTTTCTGGCGGTCAGGGCGTCTGGAGATTTGACCCGCGCCCAACGAGCCCTCGCGTTGCGGTTCTTTGTGCGCCTTAACCGAGATGATCGACGTGCCGCTGGTCCCACCTTTTCTGCTGCTCGATCGCTACGAAATTACCGCCGAAATCGGACGCGGTGGCAACGCCGTTGTGTTCCGGGCACACGATCGGGTACTCGATCGCGCCGTGGCCGTGAAGGTGCTGCGAGATGACTCGTTGTCATCCGACACGTTGGTGCGTTTTCGACAGGAAGTGCAAGTCACGGCACGACTGGAGCACGCGCACATCCTTCATGTGTACGACACTGGCGAGTACGAAGGGCGCCCGTTCATCGTGATGGAATTGGCGTCCGGGCGTTCGTTGCACGAGCGCCTTGAGCGGGAAGGACAGTTGCCAATCATGGATGCGCTGCAAATCACGCGCGATGTTGGATTGGCGCTGGCGCACGCGCACGCTCGCCGCGTAGTGCACAGGGACGTGAAGCCGGAGAACATCCTGCTGGCCTCGGGTGGCGCGATCCTTGGGGATTTCGGTATTGCGCGCGTGACCACGGAGGATATCGCGCGCAAGATCACGTCCACCGGCACGGCGGTGGGCACGGTGTTGTACATGAGTCCGGAACAGTTGTGTGCCGAACCCAACATCGATGAACGAAGCGACCAGTATTCATTGGCGTGCGTGCTGTACGAAATGCTGGCCGGGGTGCGACCCCACATCTCGGCGTCGTTTGCCGGACTGCGCATGCTGCGCATGACGGGACAGCATTCGCCGGTGAGTGCGCACCGTCCGCGCGTGTCGCCGGCCGTGAACGACGCGATCACTACTGCGATGTCGCCGCTGGTCGCCGATCGGTTCCGCAACATGGACGAGTTTCTGGCGGCGCTTGGCGTTGGCGCGTCGACTGAATTTCAGATAGCCGACGTGTCAGGTGTGGAGCCGGCGGGTGGCAGCGCTGGTGTGATGCGAAGCGATTCCGGTGGTCCAGCAGTCACACCATCCGTTGGAACCGTTTCCTCGAGATTCTCAGCCTTGCCGGTTTGGCAGCGCTGGGCGATAGCGGCGATCGTGCTTACCGCCATAGTCGCTGGAGGACTGATGGTTGCGCAGCGGCGCGACCCGCAATTGTCGAGAGCGCTGGAACGGGCCGATGGCACGGTGGAGATAGTGCTGCGTGGCCCGGTGGCATCGGGTGATACGGCGTCACCGTCACATCGGTTGCATACGGCTTTAAAGGCGGAACTCGGTTCGTGGGACGCTCTGCGATTGGTGGAACGATCGTCCGGTTCCAACGGGAGGACAGTGACGATAAACCCCAGCGTCAACGCAATTGCCGATTCTGTGCGCATTCAGGTGGTTATGGAGCCGAACGTCGCGAGCGGTGCAGTACCGATCTCAATGATGGTTGCTGCAAAGGATCTGCGCGCGCCGACAACGATTTCGGCGTCACTGGCGCGACGCATCCTGCTGCGTCACACCGATCCGACGCTGTCGCTTGCCGACGTCCCGGGGCTTGACGCGTTGCCTGGGCGATCGCTCTCAACGCTGCAGGCGTACGTACGTGGGTTCTCGGCGTTGCGCGTCGGCAGGCTGGATACTGCGGCTGCGACATTTCGTGCCGCAGCACGTGGCGGATCGCCGTATCCGCACGCCGAGTACTGGGCGGCACAGAGTGGCGCGTGGTTGGCGCCGAAAGAGGCGGCGACGTGGCGACCGATGGCGGACAACGCCGTGCGAGCCGGTACCCTGCGTGGTACAGATTCACTGTTGGCCGTGGCACTGCGGCATGTGTTGCAGGCTGAGTTTCCCGAGGCCTGTGCTGCCTATCGCGTTGCCACCGCGCGTGAGCCAGACTCGTTCACGGCATGGTACGGACTCGGCGACTGCCAGCGTTTGGATTCGTTGGTGGTGAATCGGCCGGAAGGTCTGCGTTTTCGGAGCAGCCACTGGTCGGCGCTGGATGCCTATCGGCGGGCCGTCGACCTTGCACCCACCTCGGCGTGGTTGTCTGCGCTGTTCGATCCGATCATGTGGACCACCTATGCCGCAGCCGGACGCTCTCGTGTGGGCTACGTCCGTCTCAAACCTCGCGACCTGCTGGCCGCCCTGCCGTCGCTTGTCGTAGACACCATTGGGTTCATTCCGCTTCCCGTCAGCGAATTCAATAGCATGGGACAGCGTTCGGTACCGACAACGCTTATTGGGGCGCTGCGGCGAGGTCGGGTGGTGGCCCGTGATTTAACAGCCCGATGGGTGAAGCAATTCCCCGAGTCTCCCGACGCCTGGTTTCAACGCGCCGTGGCACTTGAATTGGACGGACAGATTTCCGTGGGCGTTGATGTCGCGTCTGCCGACAACGCGCTCGATCGAGTTGAGATCGGGCGTCCATCGCCTGAGATGCGAGCACGTATTGCTGTCGCTCGCACACGTCTGGCATTGCGGCGTGGCGATGTCAAGCTTGCTCAGCAGATCGCGCGGGACGCGACGGGTAGGGCTGTGACGTCGCCACTTGCCGTTCGCGTGGTGCTGGCTCCGCTAGCCGGTTTTCTTGGTGACGTTGCGCTCGCCGCGCGGTTGAGCGCGGGGGACAATGACGTCGCGGAGGCGCTGCCGACATCACTTGTCGACTCCCTCAAGTCATTCGGTCTGTACGCTACCCTTGGAATATGTACCGGGCTCGCTGAGCAGCAAAAGGAACTGGACCGGCTGTTCAACAGCAGCATCGCTGCAGCGGAACTGAACGTGCAGCGCGCCGCGCGCCTGGGTTCGTTGTATCGGTTGGCAGTACCCTGCCTGGGACCGGGAATACGGAGTGAGTTTACGCCGTCGCTGCCACTCGACTTTGCGTTTGTCGCGCTGGCCGCGGGCAACCGGGCTGAGGCACGCCGCGTGCTTGGAGACTTGCGGGCCAACCGGACCGGTGCAACATTCGCGACCATCTCATGGGATTTCCTGTTCGCCGAGTCGTGGGCGCTGGTACAGGCGGGCGACACGGCGAATGCGAGGGCGCAGCTGGTGGGCGCGTTGGATGACATCGCCAGCATGAGCTTGTACACGCTTGATCAGATGGCGCAGGCGGCGGGACTTCGGCGCGGGTTGTTGCTGCTGCGGGACATCAGTAGCGCGAAGGACGGTGCGAGTGGGTCGGAGAAGCGATGGGTGGAACGGGCGCGGGAGCTGACGGCAACCTTGGCTAAGGAGTGAGGACGATGAGTGTACTTCGACGTGCGATGGCGGTCGTATCTTCGGCGCTTGTGGTGGCAGTGGTGCTGGGTGCGTGCGCGAAGGGCGGCGGCGGGGATCGTGCGCCTGGTGATAGTGCACAGGTTGACAACGTTTCGGTTCTCGATTCAGCGGTCGCACCCGGGAAGGGTTCGCAGGCGCTCGCAGGGGCGAAGCTCCAGGCGAACTGCACGTTTGACGCAGAAACGACAAGGTGCAGCAGCTACTCGAGTCTGACATTTTCGGACGTTACCAATGGCGTCGACGCGGCGAAGTTCATCGCGACTATCGCCGGTGATACCTATTGGAACACGCCAAAGCTGGACAACGTTCGCGAAACATCTGATCAGAATCTACCTGCACGATTCGATCTCAGGGTGATCAAAGACGCAGGCTACATCCAGTTCAGCGACCTCGGTGCCGGCGTCGTTGTCATGGCGCGTATCGATGTCCGTGCTCCAGGAGGAGGAAAGGACAAACGTTACAAAATTGGGCGGAAACAAAATGAAGATTGGGGACCGACATTCTATCTCGTCGTCGATGGATACGACAAGTCAGCGACCGACGGGGACAACGGTGGAATGGCCAGAAGTACTTGGCGGGTGTACGGTATTCAAAAGGCTGTGGGCGGAAATCCCGCGAAACTGGTCTGGGTGCCCGGAAGCATTGGGAAATTCCGTTTTTGCAACCTTCAGCACGCTCCGGGACAGCGCCTCGACGGCGCAAGATTCCAATCGTGTCCCGACGCCGATGCTTCCGCCAGTGTGGAAAATTCGCCCGTGTTCGCGAAGGCACTACAGGCGCGCAACGAGTCGTTGTTGACGGCCATCGAAAGAGTTAACGCAGGGAAGATATCTTTGCTAAAGTTCGGCGATAGGGACATGGAGGCGGCGCTGCGGACGATTCTAGCTTCAACAGCCTCCGAAGCAGAGATTTCAGGTGCAGTGACGCCATCTCTGGTCGCCTCGATCAAAAAGTGGTTTGCGGACGAACCAGAGGCACCCGCGTGGATGACGTGCGGAATTGGGTGCTGTGTAGCCGACCACTGACGTTCAGCGAGTTCACAAAAGATCACTACGGGCATCCCGCAGAAACGCATCCATCGCCGCATTCACCCGCTCCGGCTGTTCCACGCTGCTCGAATGCCCTGCCCCGGGAATCCGCACCAGCGTACTCCCGCGAATGGCCGCGTGCATCCGCTCGGCCTTGGACGGAACCGTCGCTACATCCTCGTCGCCCACGACGATCAACGTTGGCACGGTGATCGACGCCAATTCGTCGTACACTCCCTCGCGCTCAATCACGCCATTCACGGCGCGCCAGATATCGCGTCGGTTCGCGGACAACTTGGCTTTCCATGCCGCACGCTCAGCGGCGCGCGCCGGATCGGTCAGAAATGTTCGTCCAAACATGATGGGCATGACCTGCTCTGCCACTACGCCCAACCCGAGCCACCGTGCGACCCGATTGAGCATCCGATAGCGCGGCACGTTGGCCACCGGCTCGGGGTCTGCACTGGTTTCCAGCAAAATGCACGATCGCAACAGGTCGGGGCGCCTTGCCGCAAGACGCATCGCCACAAATCCGCCCATCGACAGGCCGACAAAATGCACTGGTGACACGTCCAGGTGCTCGATCAACGTCACAGCGTCGCGGTAGCAGTCATCGATCGTGATGCACCGGACGCGGGGCACGTCGCTCTGCCCCTGTCCGCGATGGTCCCACGCGATACAGCGGAAGCGATCGCGAAAGGCGGCAACCTGCGCGTCGAACAGGCGGGTGCTCCACAGCAGGCCATGCGAAAACAGCAGCACCGGCTTGTCGCCGCCGGTGTCTTCCACCCACAGGCGGGTGCCATTGACGGCGACATGGGTCACGTGCGGACGGGCATAGGCGGTGAAGACAGGAGGGCGCGGACCTGGCAACGGTCGCGCCGGGAAAACTGACGCTGGACGTGCGATTCCACCATACTAGTTTCCTCAGTGGACGCGGCGTTTGTCGCGACTCCATTCTACGACGCCGTCATACGTGGTCGACCCTCAGAGTAACCCGGCCGTCACTGGTACCATGACGGCGGAATCACCAGTGCCACCGCAACGGCACCACGCGGACTCGAACCCCACCGGAAAACGCCTCGCGCTGTTGACGCTCACGGCGCTCGGTGTGGTCTACGGCGACATCGGCACGAGCCCGCTGTACGCGCTGCAGGAGTGCTTCAAGCCGGAGTATGGATTGTTGCCGACGGCCAGCAATGTCTACGGCGTGCTGTCGCTGATCGTGTGGGCGCTGATCAGCATCGTGGCCATCAAGTACATCGTGTTTATCATGCGGGCGGACAACAACGGCGAGGGCGGAATTCTCGCCCTGCTCGCGCTCATCTTTCGGGAAGAACGGGAAGATGGCATGTCCAGGCCCAAGCTGGCCATATACACGACGTTGGGACTGTTTGGTGCGGCGTTGTTGTACGGCGACGGCATCATCACGCCCGCCATTTCCGTGCTCGGTGCCATGGAGGGTCTCAAGGTTGGCGCGCCGTCGTTTGAGCGGTTTGTGGTGCCGGCCACCATGGTGATCCTGTTCGTGCTGTTCCTGTTTCAGAAGCATGGCACGGCGAAAGTGGGCGTTATTTTCGGACCCGTCATGATGACCTGGTTCGTCACCATTGCGGTGCTGGGCGTGCTTGAGGTGCGTCACGAGCCGGAAATTCTCGCCGCAGTGAATCCCGTGTACGCGGTGCGATTTCTGGCCACGAATGGCCTGAAGGCGTTCTTCCTGCTTGGCGCCGTGGTGCTTGCCGTGACCGGCGCCGAAGCGCTGTATGCCGACATGGGCCATTTCGGACGCAAGCCCATTCGTGCCGCGTGGTTCTGGATGGTGATGCCGGCACTGTTGCTCAACTATTTCGGACAGGGCGCGCTCATGCTGCGCGATCCGTCGGCATCGGTGAACCCGTTTTACCTCCTGGCACCCGATTTCTTTTTCATTCCGCTGATAATCCTGGCCACGCTGGCGGCGATTGTGGCGTCTCAGGCGCTCATCTCTGGTGCGTTCTCCATTACCCAGCAGTGCGTGCAGCTTGGCTTCTCGCCTCGGGTGACGATCATCCACACGTCGAAGACCGAGTCGGGGCAGATCTATATCCCTGAAGTCAACCGGCTGATGATGTTGGGCACCCTCGCGGTGGTGCTGTACTTCGGCTCGGTGTCCAAGCTGGGCGCAGCGTACGGGATCGCCGTGACCGGAACAATGGTCATCACCACGATTCTCTTTCACGAGATCGCGCGCTCACGATGGAATTGGTCGCCGCTCAAAGCTGGCCTGTTGTCAGGTACGTTTCTGATCATTGACCTCGCGTTCCTCGCGTCGAACGCCACAAAAATCCTGCACGGCGGCTGGGTGCCGCTGGTGTTGGGATTGGTGCTGTTCACCCTGATGACCACATGGAAGCGTGGTCGCACGTTGCTCCGCCGCCTTCTCGAGGAGCGATCACTTCCCATCGCCGACTTCGTAAAGAGTCTGGAGCATGGTGGGCCCGTGCGAGTGAAGGGCACGGCGATCTTCATGACCTCGGAAACGGAAGGGACACCCGTGGTCCTGCTCCATCACCTCAAACACAACCGGGTCTTGCACGAGAAGGTGATTCTGCTGTCGGTGGTGTCGAAGAGAGTGCCTGAAGTCCCCAGCAAGGAGCGCATTACCGTTGAGCCGTTGACCCAAGGCCTCTATCGCGTCAAGGCGTCGTACGGCTTCATGGAATCTCCCAATGTGGAAGATATCCGGGCACGACTGCTCGAAGCGGGCATCAAGACCAGACCCATGGAGACGAGCTACTATCTCGGTCGCGAAGAGCTCATACCAACCGGCGGCAAGGGCATGAGTCGCTGGCGCAAACAGATCTTTGCGTTCATGGCGCGCAATTCGCAGTCGGCCACACAGTACTTCGGCATTCCACCCAATCGCGTGGTCGAGTTGGGAACGCAAATCGAGTTCTAAGCCACTCGGTACACGTGGCCGAGCGCCCTTCACGACATCACGGCAGGTGCGGTTGAGACGCCGTGCTAATTCGCTGTGAACGCCGCGTCAAAGTCGATGCGCGAGTCGGCGCTCGTCAAACCGGTAAACGTTCCGGTGTCGGCGATTTCCTGTGCCGCCTGCAGGAAGCCGGTGTACGCCGTTCGCGCCAATGCCCCGCCCACGCTGATCCGCCGCACCCCAACCTGCGCAAGTTCGGCGACGGTGGTGAAATCGCTGAACACCAAGGCATTGATCGGCTTTGGCGCGAGTTCGCGTACCACTGTCGCAATATCCGACACACTCCGAATGCCCGGGGCATACAGGCAATCGGCACCCGCCTCGGCGTAGGCGGTCAGACGGCGAATCGTTTCGACCAGATCGGGGCGGTTCACGATAAATCCTTCCGACCGGCCAGTGAGCACTACACCTGTGCCGCTGTCGTCGATGGCCGCGCGTGCGGCACGGATGCGTTCCACCGATAACACGAACTCGAACAGCGGATCCGCACTGATGCCGGTGGAATCTTCAATCGAAAGCCCGGCGATCCCCGTGAAGATCGCCGTTGCGACGTTCGCGGCCACGTCCGATGGTTCCGTCGCGAAGCCACCCTCGAAATCGGCGTTGACCGGCACCGTAACAGCCGCGACCATCGCCTGCAGATGCGCGAGCACGTTGTTCAACGCGACGCGATTGTCGGCTTTCCCCAATGACCAGGCAAAGCCAGCACTGGTGGTGGCAAGAGCCTTGAATCCGAGTCCTTCGAGCAGTCGGGCACTGCCACAGTCCCACGGGTTGGGCATAACGAAGCAGCCCGAGTCGTGGAGGGCACGAAAAGGTCGGCAGCGATCAGATGACCTGGTCATTTCCGCTCTCACCGCACACCAACGAGGTAGCTCACTTTCATCACCAGAAAATGATCGCCGGTCGCGTGCGTCGCGTCGAGCAAATCGCGTGGATTGATGAACCGGCCCGTGGGATCGGTGTCCTGACGGTTCTGTTGCCAGATCAGAAACGCCGTGCTGCCGGGCAGCCATTCCCAGCGCAGCACCAAATTGGATCGAAACGACAGCCGGTTGAAATCGAGATTGGGTATCGTGAAGACGTCACTGCCGTCACGTATGGTTCGCACACCGCTGGCATCGCGCTCGATCGACGTGCCGGTTCCCGTGGCTCCGTATACGCGTTGCACCTTGCTGCGCGCGGCCGACAGTTCACCGACATCAAAAAACCGACCGCTGGCCGTGAAAGGCTCCGCGTATCCTTCAACGGTGAAGTTCGGCGAGAAGGCGTAGTTGAGCCGGAAACGCGCCGAGAGCGTGCCACGTTCGATGAAGGAAAAGATGTAACGCCGGCCGAAAGTGGCGGCGCTCCCTCCGGAGCGCGTGGTGATGTACTGTCGTGCATCGGTCACGCGCGAAAATGTCGGATCGACCGAGGCTTGCCACCGTGACGCCGGCCGCACCGTCAGCGTGGTGGCGAGGCTGGCGCTTCGACTGCCGAACTCGTCGTGCAGGAACGTGGTGCGCACCGACCATGTGGTGGGGATGTTCGCGCGGCTATTGATGCCGGCGGTCAGTTGATACCCGTTGGCCGTGGCCATGAGCGGTCCGCCACGCGTGAGATCGTCGCTTTGGGATCCCACGAGCAGCGTGGCACCGACGCTCAACCGCCAGAAATTATGCAAGGTGGCGGACGCGTTCTCCCCAAACCGCATGTACTGCCGGATGCCGCCGTAGTTCCAGCCCGCCTGCGTTGACGTGCCAAAGTTGTAGAAACGCACATACTTGTTGGGCTTGGTGTCGCGCAGTTGGATGTCGGCGTTGAAATCCACGTCGTCGCCACTTCGCATCTGTCCCGCGTCGTTGATCTCGAACCCCGGCGTCCGCGTGGAGAGTTGGATTCCACCCAGCGTGAACCGCCCGGCGTTCTTGTCCAGGCGCACTGAGGCGCTCGCGCCGTCCAGTGATGTGCGGCGTGCATCATATCGGATGTGCGACTGATCGGGACGCTGAAAAAAGTGCGCGCTGTTGCGCTGTAATCGCGCGATCGCCTGCGAGTCGCCTTGCACATGACTGCCACCGACCCATCCGGTGACCTCATACATGCCCTGTCGATAGCGCAACTTCCAGTCCACGCCACCGGCCACGGCGCTGGAGGGCAACAACGTGCGCAGCCCACCGCGATCGTCGAGCGAGCGCTGCAAATCAGTGAGTGACAGGCCCACGTTCGATTGCTGCGAACCGAACTCCTGTTGCAGACGCAGCACACCAAAGGCGCTGGGCGGCTCGACCGCGATGGAGCCCATCGAATCATTGGCCAGCGTGAAGGTGCGAGCGAACTCGCGCGGCGTAACCGCCGCGAGCGCTCCGACCGATAGCCCCGACTTCAGGCGACCAGTCACCTTGCCCGCCGAGTGTATCGTGGTGTTCGTAGGCGCATCGCGAAAGTCGCCGCCAGCCGAACCGTGCGGCGCACCGCCAATGCGACGACTGTAGAACCACGTCGGACGACCGATGAAGCTCTGTCCGCGCCCCGTCAACAACTCATTCCCTTCGATGAAGAACGGGCGACGTTCCTCGAACACGTTCTCAAACGCGGACAGGTTTACAATGGCCGGATCGGACTCCACCTGTCCGAAGTCGGGATTGATGGTCGCGTCGAGGGTGAGATTCGGACCGAGCCCCACCTTCAAATCACCACCGGCGCGCGTACCATAGTGATCGACGAATGGATTCGCCTTGTTTTCGTTGGCGCGGTAGGTGAGATCTGACGCGACGTAGGGAAGCAACTCCACGCGTCGCGCCGGAGGAACGCCGCTGATGCCATCCAGACGACCGAAGCGTGACGAAAAACCCGCCGCGGACACGGGGATCAACGTCCACTGCACGCGCTCGGCGATATCGGCCACGTTGCGTGTGAGCTGCAGTCCCCATGTCTGCGCCGCCGCCGCGTTGAAGCGCAACTGGGAAAACGGAATGCGCATCTCGGCCGTCCATCCTTCCGCGTCAACCCGCGCGCGTGCACTCCAGATCGGATCGAACTGCGTTTCGCGACCACTGTCCTCGCTATCCTGCGAATGGTAGGCGTCGCCTCGCACGCCCCCCGACGAGATGGTGAAGCTGTAGGCCGTGCGTCGATCCAGATATGTGTCCAGCGAAACGGTGAAGGTTTCAGCGTCGCTGTCGCCATCGCGGCGGGTGAGCGATGTGCGAATCGCGCGCGGATCAGCGCGTCGGAGACGCGCGCCAACGTAGAGCGCGTGGTTGTCGTACAGCAGCCGGACCTCGGTTGCAACCGAAGGCGATGCGCCCTCAACCGGGATCTTCTGCACGAAGTCGGACACGACGGGCGCCTGCGCCCACACGGCCTCATCGAGCACGCCGTCGACGCGCGGAGCAGAGCCGGGAATGCGTGTCGCATGGGCGTTCTTGAACGCTGGCGCGACTGCGCTTTGCGCACTGGTCGCCGACCACATCGGCAACAGGGCGACTGAGGCCAGCACTGCCACAGTGACCAGCCGACGGGGAAGGAGAGCAAGCATGCGAGTAAACAAGCGGACCGCGCACGCACTGGTCAATTGCGTTCGCCGTGTCGGAAGGGTGATCGTGAGTAGCCTCACGGCGCTCCGTCGGCACGCTGGATCCCGCCAATTCGTCATCGTATCTCGCTCCCGTGCGGTGCTGCCACGACCGCCTGGATCTGTCTACGCTCGGTGACCTGCGGCTGGGCGCGTCCGTCGCCCAAGTGTGAGAGAAATGTGTGAAGGTGTGAAAGCGCCACGCATAAACGGCGCGCGCGGGTAAATAGCGATGCACACCATCCACCACAGACGTCGCCACATGCACCGCGGGGAATTCATGAACTCAGCATTCGCGGGGATCGTGACCGCCAAGGGAGTGCTCGCCGCTCCGCCTACGTCAATCGCCGAGGCGCCCGGCGACTGGCGCGCTGCCTTTCCGGCGCTGAAGCAACAGATCAACGGGCATCCTCTCACGTATCTCGATACGGCAGCGACATCGCTTCGCCCGCAATCGGTCATCGACGCGCTTGTACACTTCTATTCCACCCACAGTGCCAACCCGGGGGGAACGCTGCACACGCTGGCACGACGCGCGAACACCGCGATGGAATCGTCGCGGGCTGCCGTGGCCTCCTTTATTGGTGCGCGCGATGCGATGGAGGTCGTGTTCACCAAAGGGACGACCGAGGGACTTAACCTGGTGGCCTCGACGTGGGGCGCCGCGAACGTGAGGGCTGGCGACGAAATTCTCCTCGGGGTAGCCGAGCACTCGTCGAACATGCTCCCCTGGCGCTATTTGGCCAAGCGCGTGGGCGCGCAGGTGCGGTACTTCGACATCGACGAAGACGGCCGTCCTCGCCTGGATGACATCGATCGTCAACTCACGGCGCGTACCCGCATCGTCGCGTTCAGCCATGTGAGCAACGTGCTCGGCATGATCAATCCTGCGAGAGAGATTTGTGAGCGTGTGCGTGCACCAGGACGCATTGTGGTCATCGATGGAGCGCAATCGGTGCCGCATATCCCCGTCAATGTGACGGACCTGGGATGTGACTTCCTCGCGTTCTCGAGCCACAAGATGCTGGGGCCTATGGGGGTTGGTGTGCTTTGGGGACGACGGGCACTGTTGGAATCGATGCCGGCGTACCAGATGGGGAGCAACATGGCGCACGACGTCGACCTGGCCGAGGAACATCTGTCCTCTGCCGCGCTCAAATTTGGCGCCGGGACGCCCAATGCCAGTGGTCCGGTAGGGCTGGCGGCCGCGATCGCGTTTCTCGAGCAAGCGGGGCACGCCGCGTTGCGCAACCACGAAGAGCAGATTAACACGCTGATGTTCGAGCGTCTGTCGCATATTCGCGCGGTGCGCGTGCTCGGATCGAACGACCCACGGGCGCGCGTGAGCGTGTTCAGTTTTGTGGTGGACGGGGTCGCACCGGCCGAGGTGCTGTCGCGGCTCGATGCCGTAGGCATTGCGATACGCGCGGGCGATTTGGCATCGTTGCCACTGCTGAAGCGATTTGGGGTAACCATCGCCGCGCGCGCGTCGTGCTATCTGTACACTTCACCCACAGACGTCGATCGATTCGCCGAAGCGTTGCAGCGCGCGACGCGCGCCTGAGCATCGGTGATTGCCGATTGCGCCTCGCGCGTGCTGCGTGCGATTCACACACAGGAGATCAGCGATGCGGTGGATCACCCGAGAACGTCCAAAGATTGATCGCGTAGCCACGGCGTGGCTCGTGGCGCGGTTTATCGATCGCGAGGCCGAATTTTTCTTTGCGCCGACCGACGACGTGCTGACGCGCGCCGCCGCGCTGGATGCGACGCCCTATGACCTTGATGGCGTGACGCTCTCGCACCGCGGCGATCACTGCACATTTGACGCGATGCTTGCGGACTATCAGCTCGGTGACGCGGCGCTTCACGAACTCGCTGTCATGGTGCGTGGGGCCGACACGGACCGACTCGACTTGTCGCCGCAGGCACCAGGCCTGCTGGCCATCTCGTTGGGATTGTCGCGCCTGTGCATCGACGATGATCAACGCATGCTGGCGCACGGATTCCTGATGTACGACGCGCTGTACGAGTGGGTTCGCTATGCGCGCACGGAGCGACACGGGTGGGATCCGCTGCGGGTCGGCGGTGTGGGAGAGCCTGCGTGGGACACAATTACCAGCGGGAACCTTGTGATTCACCTGCGCGCGCGCCGCGCGATCGCGAGTGGTGTCGCCGTGGAGCTTGGTCCGAAGGAGTTCGCGCTGTTGGTGGCTCTGGTGGCGCGCGCCGGACGCGTGTTAAGCCGAGGGTTTCTGTTGCAGCACGTGTGGGCCTACGAAGCCGATGTGGCGTCTCGCACCGTTGACTGGCACATTGCCGTGTTGCGCAGACGACTCGGCCACGGCGGTGCGTTGATTACGACGGTGCGGGGTGGTGGATATCGCTGGGATGGTGGCTTGCCGGTTTGACGTGAAGCGCGGGACATGGCACGCAGGAAGCCACACTACACCAATGAGGTGTTGCCGTTCTTGCGCGAAGCTCTCAAGGGTCAGGCGCGAAACCTCCAATGACTCATCTGACCTGATCACGAAAATCACTATTCCGTTTCCGCCGCCCGGCCCTTCCTGAATTGCAGGAGGACTGCGACGCTCAGACCAGCTGCACGGTCTCGCCGTACACCGCGAGCGCGCGGTCAGTGGTGAGCAACACGAGTGGCTCGAGACGGCTTTGCATCACCAGCAGTCGGTCGAACGGATCTCGATGTGCCGACGGATACGCCATCGTCGCCACCCCCATGACGTGTTGGGCGGTGACGGGCAGCCATGCGAAGCCGTCGACAACACACTGATCGCGAAACAGCGGGAGGTCGAGATGGAGTCGGCCGAGGCTCTGTTTGATGGCCATCTCCCATAAACTCGCTTCGCTGATGAACACCGTGCTGTCGGCACGCATGACGCGCTGACGCACGGCCGTCGACACACGCTCTGGTGCGAACTGCCACCAGAGCGCGATCTGCGTATCCAACAACACTCTCATGCGCCGTCGGCCTGCGCGCTGGGATCACCAGGCGGCGCGCCAGAACGCGCGCCGGCTTCTTCGGCTCCGGTGCGACGCATCGGTACGGGCTCGGCGACGCGCAATGCCTCAACGGCGCCAAGGTCGATGGAATCGTTGTACAGGTGGTCCAGCGGCTCGTCGAAATCTGGTCCGATCGTGAAGCCAAGTCCGACAAGCGAACCCGGCGCGGCGACGGGGCGAGAGTCGGCTTGGTAGGCCACCAAGCGCGCGACGGGGCGGCCCGCGTTGGCAATCACCACAGATTCCCCTTCGGAAACCTGCTCAATGAGGCGAGAGAGGTGTGTTTTGGCGAAGTGAATGTTGACGGTATGGTTGTCCATTAACTAAGCTTAGTCAGGACTTGACTAAGGCGCAAGGAAGGCGCCGCGCGAGCCGAAGTCTTGATCAGCTCTTCCGGGCGCTCGCATTGCGCAGGCACGCGCGCGGCTGCTCAAGCTCGAACAGCTCTTGATTTCCCGCTTCAGCCAACTCGACGACGTCCTCGCAGACTCCAAACGTCCACGGAAATAGCCATGCCGATCACCGACGTTTCCTCAAGCGCAAAGTGAGCACCACCTGTCGGTGTGGCACCGGGGCGAGGAGCGTCGAATCCAACCACTGCGTCCAGATCGCGAGGCGATTGGCGGGGGAACTTGGGCAGAAGTACCGACAGCGGCGAAACCGATATCAGCGTGGACAGTGTCTCGCGCTGGTACGGCAGCGTGGTCGCGGTGAGCGATGTGAGCTTCGATGTTCGGCCGGAATCACCGGGCTGCTCGACCCCAACAGCGCGGGGAAGACGACTAGCGGAAGGATAGTCAAATTGGGCACCTTCTTCCTCAGTGTGGTGACCAAGAAGGACAGAGCGACTCTTCTTCCGCCACCTTTCGCCTATCTCGCCCATATGCACCCTCGGTTCTCCCTTCGGGTCTGCGCGATCCTCGTGGCGCTGCTCCCTTTCGGTAGCGCCTCCGCTCAATCAGAGCCCCCTTTTCCACAGGGGCGGGCCGGAGACGCGGCGCGTGCCTACCTCGCGGCCATCAATACCAGCGATTCCACGAAAATTCGCGCCTGGCTTGTACAGTATGACCCCGAAGGCGACATGACCGTGCGCACCGGCCGTCAGCTTTCGGTCGCACGACGCACCGGGGGGTTTGCGATTGAACGGATCATTCGCGGTGAGCCGGATGCGGTCGAGGCGGTCCTGCGCGAGCGCAAGAGTGGCGAGCGAGTTCGATTGATTCTCGTGCTCGATGCCACCGGCGTGGCCGAAGGGTTTGGACTGGAGCCCATGACCGCCGGTGCCGCCCCCGGGCGTCCGCCAGCACCCGGGCCCGGACGGGGCGGTCAGGGCGACACACCCTCCGGCGCCAGCGGGCCCACAACGATCAGTGAAACCGAGTTGGTTCGACGGTTGCGAGCACTGGCTGATTCGCTGCAGCGAGCCGGGCAGTTTTCCGGTGTCATTTCGCTCACCAAAAAAGGAGCACCGGTTTT